>JACZSS010000389.1 GCA_022574115.1 Candidatus Heimdallarchaeota archaeon
TTAGTTTATATCATTTCATGTTATTTACTAGCATCCTCATCATGATATTTTCAATCACTGGAACAAGAGCAAGTTTGGAAAAAATAAAACTAAGCAGTAACTAATCACAAAAACCAAATTTACCCCCAAAGGTTAATTCCAATTACAGAGGTAAAAGTTTGTGGATAAGTTTATTCTGAGTATAGATCAAGGGACCAGCAGTACCAGATCAATTGTTTTTAACCAAAGTGGTCATGTGAAGGGATCTCATCAAATAGAACACCGACAATTTTATCCTCACCAATCTTGGGTTGAACACGATCCAAGTGAGATCAAACACGCGGTCGAATCCACAATTCAAGGGGCTTTAATGCAAGCTAAAGTTCAATTTCGAGACATAGGCGCGATAGGAGTGACTAATCAGAGGGAAACAATTGTTGCGTGGGATAGTGAAACAGGAACGCCGCTCCATAATGCAATTGTGTGGCAGTGCAGACGCTCTGCTGATCTTGTGGAAGGTCTCAAAAAAGGAGGGTATGGATTGATGATCCGTGACAAAACCGGACTGGTCCTTGATGCTTATTTCTCAGCCACAAAAATCCAATGGTTGATCGAAAATGTTGACAAAATAGCTTCAAAGTTGAGGACGAATACAGTCCACTTTGGTACAATCGATAGCTGGATTATTAATTTTCTTACCGGTAGTTATGCTACTGATGCATCAAATGCATCAAGAACGATGTTGTACAACATAAATTCGAATGAATGGGATGAAGAATTACTTGAACTGTTTGGTGTCCCAATTCAAACGCTTCCTGAGGTGATCCCAAACGCATCAGATATTCCATTTGGTACTGTTATTGCAGAGGGGGTCGAAATCCCAATCCGTGGGGTTCTTGGGGATCAACAATCTGCCTTGTTTGGTCATTCTGCATTCCATAAGGGTCAGATAAAGACAACATACGGAACAGGAAATTTTTGCCTTTTGAATACTGGGGCTGACGTTATAAAATCTTCAAATAGTTTGATATCAACAATTGGATGGCAAATCGGAACAAAAACAACATATGTTTTAGAAGGGAGTGTGTTTGTTACGGGGGCTGCTTTACGCTGGCTTCGAGACGAGTTAGAGATATTTACTAATTACTCTGACATCGATAACATGGTTAGCAAAGAGAAGATTTCTGATAATCTATTTTTTGTTCCGGCATTTGTCGGTCTAGGGGCCCCGTATTGGGATAGTTCAGCACGGGGAACAATTATAGGAATCACTGGCGGGACGACGAAAGAAAATATCCTGCATGCAACTCTTGCTTCGATTGTTTATCAGACTGAGGAGCTGATTTCGTTAATGCAAAAGGATACTGGAATTAAGATACAAGATATGAATGTGGATGGCGGGATTACTAATTCCCATATTGCGATGCAACTGCAAGCGGACATCAGCCAATTACGCATCAATCTACCTCAAAATACGGAAACAACGGCCTTAGGTGCAGCTATGATGGCAGGACTTAATTTATACTTTGACAATCTTGATGAGCTTAAACATTTCAATCCGCAGGAAAGTCATTTTACGCCGGCTATGTTACCGTCTACTGCGTCTGAAATGATAAAGAATTGGAAAAGAGCCGTTCAAAGATCACTCGCCTGGCAAGGGTAAGTGATTTTCGTATTTAATCTCAGTCTGATCCTCTGATCATGGTTGCGATTGGAAGAAGATAGGTATTAATATCATTTGTAAGTCTTCTTAGGGCAGCAAGAAATTCCTCGTAATCTATGAATTGGAGTGACAATTCAGTTAAAGCATAAATGGAGCCTTTATCTGATATTCCGAATTTTGTCAAAGTGGTAGAATAGTTAATTTCAAGCAATCTCTTGTATACATCAAATTGATTATTTGAGACATTGTTAATAAATAAAGCTGAAAAGTACATCCAATGGCTCGTCTCATTGAATTTGATGTAAATTTTTACTTCTTTTATGTCGAGTTGAGCAATTAACGTTATCGTTATTTGACCGTCTGAATTCTCCACTGATTCAGGTTCCCATTCGAATCTCTTCAGAAATTCAAGGATCGTTGTTAGAAACGAACTTTCATTTTCACTCAATTCTGCCAAAAATGATTACCTAAGAAATTACTAAAAATTGATCGATCGATCGATCGAATTTTATAGGAAAATTCAATTCTGATAGTTTAGGGATAAAATCCATTCAGTAAAAAGTCCTAATTCATTCACTGATTGTTGATCTTGCAAAATCCCAGTATCTCGTGAGGAATTCATATGGTGGAAATGACTGTTAACGAACGTATTGAGGTTCTCCTGTCCGAATCAAGAAGTTTTTTTGTCATTGATCCAACTGGTATCCTCCAACATTATGAGGATTTTCTAGACAGTGATGATGATCCAGATCTCTTTGCTGGGCTTTTTGCAGCAGTAAATGTTTACGCAAAAGAGCTCAACGCTGGTAATATTCAGACTGCAACACTAGAGGAACATAAATTCGTGTTTGCACACGACTCACGAACTGGTACACTCATAGTAATGGATGTTAATAGCAGCATGAGTGATGATAATGGACAGTGGTTAATTAACCAAATCCTTGCGAGATTCGCACAAATGGAGATGTTAAAATCAAGTGATCTCAAAGGTAATATTTCCCTTGAAACGTTATTTAGTGAACGGGGTAAAACAATTAACTGGGAAACCATCCAAGCCATTAGAGAATCTGCCGTAGAAACTCAAATTGAGACTATGGATATTGTTGAAACTCTGAATCTTTCCCGAATTAATCTCAGGAATAAGTTTTGGGCTAGGGTACGCAAAATGTTAACTGCCCTTGTTGAAAATCAAACGGGTTTGAACGGATTGATCATGATTATGCGAAATAAGAATGAGTTGAATAAACTATACTGTGGTCGAGACGGGTTCGAATCTCTTGGAGATTTGTACAATCACCTCTTGGTAAAATTTGAGGAAGGAACAGTCGGGCAAGAACTCGAGACCGAGTTAATCCAAATTGGTGATCTGTACTGCTCGATTTATACTCTGTTTATTATGGAAGGGGGCCTTCTTGCTGTTACTTCGACAAACAGTTCACTTATTACTCGACTTAACACTCAATTTGAACGACTAATTAGTTCAGTAGAAAGGCTTAGCATGGACGGTTTCTAATTCGACCTATATTTGAATTATTAGTCAAAACGTTTTTCAGATCATTTAAGATGGGATAAGTTATGTCCGAAAAAATTGACCCTAACGAATGTATATGGAAGCCTCCTCTAACCAAGCAAACAGAATCTGGAACCAAAATAATGAAATTTCCATGTAGATATCCTGACAAACCAAAAACTACTGAAACGTACGTTCCGTGCCTCCTAGGTGACGTTTTGGTGATGTGTTATACCCAAACATCAATGGTTAAAAACCAACAAGGAATGTCTGAGGAAATTATGACATATTTGAAGAATTTCACGAGGGACGGTGATATACAGGATTTTAAGTAACCTTTAATTAAAGTTTGATGAGGCATTGTTATTGACATTTCCTTGTATTTTATGTGAAAGCAAACTAGCCTTTGAAGCTAAAGCTGATGGAACTAGATTTTACTGTAAAGATTGTGCATTTCAAGCCAAAGCTCCCTCTGGATATAGCTTAAAACAGTCATTTGAATATATTAGCAATGGAAAAACGATTTCAAAATCACACAAAAAATCTACTGGGTTCCCAACAAGAAGACATCGAAGATCTCAGTCAACCGACAGTATAGAATTTCTAGAAGAAGATGCGATAATTAATCAAAATGAGGAAAAAACTCAATCAATTATCAGAGATAATGGGGTACCAGAGGTGATATCACAAATTGCTGAAGATAAAGGTCATCAATTTATTTATTTAAAAGAATTTAAGCAGTCGCTTCCTAAGATTGGTCCAGTTGTTTCAGGTTTTCCAATTAAACCTATACTACAAGACGCATTAATAAT
>JACZSS010000390.1 GCA_022574115.1 Candidatus Heimdallarchaeota archaeon
TTTTTTTTTAGCCTCCATTCAATCGATCTGCGTTGTTCCTCGCTTTTGACTCACTTTTTACCCATCAAATAACACAGTTCTCATTTGCAACATTTGATTGTCATATCTTTCCTTCAATAACTGGAACTTGATTACAGATGCGATTTATGTGAGTCATTTGAGGGTCAAAAAATGTACCGGATTAGAGGTTAACTACAGATCGATTTACGATATAGAGTGAAGTTTGGAAATTAATCCTAAGTACTTTTTAGATTTTTTTCATAGATACTGGTTTGCCAAATCCTATACTTCTTAGTTACTGTCTTCATATAACCACTGTTTGATAGGATGCTGTCAATTTTTTCTTCCCTATGCAAGTGTGGCCGATATTTGTTCCTTATTATTTTTAACAAACCGCTGCATATAGTTAATCCTAATTTCACAAAAATTCTTCTTCTGGGAACTGTAATGGCAATTATTCTTGTGTTCATATTTATTGCTTGGTTGAGCATAAGTTCTAAATCAGGATGACAACATAGAGTTTTATGATAAGAAACACTCTCCGCTTGAATTGAATCCATGTCAACAAAGCTTCCTTCATAGAATTCCGCATTGTCAATTTTCCCAAATTTTTCTATTCTTAATTTTGCCATGGTTATAGATTTTGGTGATAAGTCAACTCCGTAGACCATTTTAATTCCAGTTTCTTGAAGTCCTAGTAAGATATCACCAGCACCACAACCCACATCTACAGAATTCTCTACATTTGCATCCTTAAAACTCTTGATATGTAATTTGGCTGAAGCTGGTAATTTATCAAAATCAGGAGATTTTGGTTCTCCATTACCCTGGCTATTAAAAAATTTACCAATGTGCTGATCTCTAATCTTTGCTTCTTCGGTTATTACCATTATTCTCGAAAAGTCAACTTAAACCGTCTTAATAAATCTTTTTTAGCATTTTTATTATTTTGGGAATTCGATCAATCGCTCTCGATCGACATTAGTTGTGATTTTTACAAATTATTTCCAGAAATCTCAATGCGTATTATCAGCCTACTACGCATTACGAAATTCGGAAATCTAAACAAAAATTAAATTGGTAAATCGCTCAAACTAGTAAATTCGTAGAAATGCGTACTTTATTCAAAAGACCTAATAGGAAAAAATCAATCGAGGGTTGATACCTTGAAAAAACCCCTTGTGATAATGATCGATCAAGGGGCCCCTGTATCATTCTATTCAGTCTTCTTATAAATCAAAGTTTGCCAAAGCAATCCCTTGTCCGAAGACACCAATTCATATCCGTTTTTCGTAAATGTAGCGTCAACAGTATCAGTTATATGGACATAGCTTTTTCGACCTCTTGTCGATTTATTAAATCTAGCAATCACCCATAAAACCATATTTTCAATAATTGTGAAGGTTTTGTTCAACAAATTATCCTTAGGAAATGTAAGGATAACCATTTTTGGCTTATTTTGGGTTGCTTTATCTACAATACCAACAGCATTCGGATAACAACAAATGACTGCATGGGATGAAACAGCATCAACAATAGGTGGTTCAAAGTCGATGATATCTCCAACTGTAAATGAAGTATTCTCCAAGGTCCCAAATTTCTCGAATCTTTGTTTTGCCATCAATATAGCTTCAGGCGAAGCATCAATTCCATGGATTTCACTAATTCCAGCATTTTGCAAAGCTAACAGAATACCACCGGCTCCACAACCCAAATCCAAAACTGATTCTGCCTTGGAGTCTCTAATCTCATTGATATGTTTTTTGACAGATCTGCTAAGCTTTTTTTGATCTATGGGCTTGATAGGTCCTGAATACCAGTTGGAAAAATAAAGAGCTTTATCACCATTCTTATTGACTGAAATATTTGAATCATCCACAATAAAGAATCAGCGTGAAATTTTTATTATTTTTGGTTAACAAATCAACTTTAGAAATGGGCGTAAAAGAGTTCAATTGAATGATCATCAATTCGTAATTTCAACAAATTTCCAGATGCGTATTATCAGCCTAATGCGCTTTACGAAATTCTTAAAAAAGTGAGCATAAAGCAATTTTGAATTGACATTCAATGTTTGCCAGAAAGCCATTATAACATTCTAAATACTTATTTTGAAGTGGAAGATGAACTCAAGTTGGAAGTACTTTTTTCTGATACCACTTCACTCGAAGTCTCATCCTCAGAACTTTGAATCGCTCCTCCTTCATTTTCCCACCTATCTAAGGGTTCATTCGCTGCTTGAGCTGATCCAGCCTCATCAGCTGTGGTTTCTTGACTTGAATCATTGATCCTCTCCTTGCTCATAAGTAAGACATGCAGGAGAAAATATTAAGTATGTTCATTTGATGATTTATTTTCCATCGTTGGTTTCGATCAATCGGATAAATGTAATCGATCTTATCAGGTCAAATAGTCATGATTTTCAGGAATCGATTCAAGATAACAACTCCAGACAGTTATGCTGGGGAAATATATTTTAATATTCGACTATGGTTAGTAAAATAATGTTGACTTGGTACTTCAAGACAGGTAGGAATACATCGACCAAATTCACAAGTGGGTTAGATCTGCCTTACACGCACTACAAAATTCGGAAATTTCACCTAAATTTAAATTGTCGAATCGCTCAAACTAACAAATTCTTTGAAATGCGTATTGTATTCATAATCCTCGTAAACTTCCTCCTGTTTTCCATACTTTTATAAGTCAAAAACATGATTGTAACCCGGTGAAACTTCAAGAATCTCAAGATAAGAAAAAACCAAAATTTCAAATTCAGCTAGAAAAAGAGGAATTGGATATTTGGAAGAATTTCGCGAAATTATACCATCGAGGTAATTTATCTCGCATGATCAGAACTCTTGTTAATCGTTCAATACTTGAGACTGATCTGGAGGAATTGGAAGGATCATCCTCTAAGCTGGATCGAGTAGTCAAATCTATTCTTCAGGACTCGCAACGGAGTCCTGACAAAGTGGATTCACTGGAAAGTGATCTTACTGTAATCAAGAATTTGTTATCAAGATTACTACAAACCCAATCAAACGTAATCATGAAATACCAAACCTCGATCTCGGTTCCACTTGAGGATATGGTCAATCAACAGGTGTACGAGTACGTCGAGAGCAAGTAACGGAAGTCACGGTCGAAGAGATTTTACCTTATTTACTGGAAACGAGCATTGAAGCCAAACGTTTCTTAGCTAAGGAAGATAGAAACCTTCCAGCGGGAGGTAAAATAGCTGTCTCATTTATCTTGGAGGATGTTTTAAAACAACTGTACGAGAAAACCGATAATCCTGTCTATATTGACGAATTCGACAAGAAGCTCGGTTCTAGGAGGTCAAAATATGATTTCTAAGTTATCGAGGATGACTGACGAGCAACTCATCGAATATTATCTAAAGTTGAAAATTACCCTCTCAAAAACTACATTACGTAACTACAAGGTGTTACTAAAACAATTTTCTGAATTTTATGTTGATAGAGGATCTAGGATAAGAGATGCCACTCAAATTGATATTGGAGAGTTCCTCAACCAGTTTGAGTACAGATCAACCAAGGACACTTACAGGATCATTCTCAATATTTTCTTCAAATGGATGTTTAAACACCACCTGATTGATCATAATCCCCTTGAAGAGATAAGGATTACAAATGGCAAGAAGAACAAGCAAGTATTAAAACAACTCGTAGATATATTATCGATGATATTGAGGAACACATGAGGAAATTCAATGCTCTGAACTTCTAGTTGGTTTATTCTTATTAATATTATTAATATGTACAAGAACATACTATAGTGTGAATTACAAAAATACATGATAAGA
The DNA here is from genome assembly GCA_022574115.1 of Candidatus Heimdallarchaeota archaeon. GTDB lineage: Archaea > Asgardarchaeota > Heimdallarchaeia > Heimdallarchaeales > Kariarchaeaceae > LC-2. The sequence continues at coordinate 3,830 of JACZSS010000390.1, forward strand.
CTGGAGAACATGTATAATTGCACTGAAGTTTAGTGAAGTACTCTTGTGTTCATTTTTCAGATTGATTTTATTGTATTTAGCTTGAATGTTTACTGCTTAGGCTGATAATACGCAACTAACGATCGAGAATTTAA
>JACZSS010000391.1 GCA_022574115.1 Candidatus Heimdallarchaeota archaeon
ATGAGATGTGGTAATAAGAATGAATTTTAATTGCCTGGCGGATTCTACCTTATCTAGGTTGGACGATCCTCATAATTGGACGAAAGTGGGTAAAATCACCTCCCGTACTGTAAAGGCATTGGGCAGTGTCTAACAGTTTATCATTGAGGCGATGACGCGAAACGTATGAGTTCGTTTCAAGTAATTTCTGAGCTGGGACTGGCTCGTAGGATGAGGACAGAAAAGCTTCCTCCAACCCCGTGGTTGCTTGAAACCGGCAATGGTTTAACAATTTCAGGTACTGAGGTCACTTTCAGCCAATTTAGTCTGTCAGAGAAAGGATGTATCCCGTTGGTTCCCATTGGGATGAGGCAAAATACTGGAATTGTACCGGATTCAGTGACTGAAATCACAAATTATTCATTTCTATTGCCTAAGTTACTGCCTGCTTCTAGAGATTTAGATGAGAGTTTGGTTTTTGAACTAAAATTATTCTTGGATAGATTGGATCAATATGTGCTCCCGCCTGTTTTCGGAATCATGTATGATCCAATTAATTTTCCCGATTTTTACCTAGAAGAGATTTTGACATACAAACCATCTATTATTGCATTGAAGCTAAAATCCATAGATCATATTTCTTCGGGGAAAATGGTCAATTTGATTATGGATTTAAAAACCAAATTGCCTATGACTACGGCATTATACTTAGCTGGAGGATGCCCAATTGGTTATCAGACAGTCATGGTGGCTCTAGGTGTTGATATTTTTGATGATGCATCTGCATATCGCTTCGCAGGGAAGAATCAAATCTTTGAAGACGGCTTCATAAAAAAGGTGAAAAAAGACTACAATTTTACTTATCGAATTAATTTGAATAAGGAAGCATTGAAGCAAGACTTCAAACACATTATTTCCTCAATTGATTCTAATTCCTTCTGGACAAGATTTGCCAGGGAAATGCACACGACTCCCCAAGTAGCATCTTACTATAATTATATTTCCCGGGAAGTTATACCGAATTATCTGGGCAGATTTCCGGTAAACAATGTTAATTTATTGAAATTTACTGGTGATGAGGGGCTATATCATCCCGACGTACTCAAATTTCAGGAACAACTCCTGAAAACCTATACACTTCATAAAAGTAAGAAAGTTATCATTCTACTACCTTGTTCGGCTAAGAAACCATATCGAGAATCTCGAAGTCACCGAGTTTTTGTCAAATCAATCAAGAATGCATTGGGTAGAAATTTCTTCAAAGCGCAAATCATTAGCTTGACTTCACCTCTAGGGGCTGTCCCAAGGGAATTAGAAACTGTTTATCCAGCACAATTTTATGATATACCTGTTAGCGGGAATTGGAGCGAAGAAGAATCAAGACTTACTGGCAATGTGTTGAGTAAGCTTCTAAAGAAGATTTATGTTGATCAGCCAATCATTGCCCACGTTTCCAGAGGTTACAAGCAAATGATCGAAATTGCTTCACGATCAGTTCCGATAGATGTGAGTTGGGAAGACTCATTCTCCACATCCAAAGAAGCAATGACTCAACTTGAGGAAAAATTACGCCAGATTTCTGATTATTTAGATCAAGCGGTCCCTTCAGACAAAAAAATTGTGCGAGTGAAACAGATAGCAAAATCAGATCAACTTGAAATAAACACGATTTTAGCATATAATCATGGTTTTGATGTGAACTTAGATTATGCAGAATCCATAAAACGTGGTCACCTTCCAAAACCGATTCATATTTACAAAAATAACAAAATCTGGTTAACTTGGGATAAACTAAAAGGTATTATCAAACTCTCAATCGATAGTGCCTTAGAAATCGCCCAAGAGAGCAAAAAATGGATATTAATGGATACTGTGAATCTACAAGGCTCGACGGTATACGCAGTAGGATTGAAACAAGCCTCTGAGGATATTTCACCAAACGATGAAATATTGATTTTTGATTCTGATAAATCTAAGCTCTTAGGCGTGGGGATTGCAACCATTTCTGGGAAGACAATGAATGTTCTGCAAACTGGTCCGATTGCAAAAATAAGAAAGAAAAATAAATTACAAATTGAGTTGAGCCCTTGAGAACTACTGAACTTAACGATCGTCCGTTCACAAGACTTCTTGGAGAGTTACGAGTGATCTCAAATGAGATGCGTCAAATTAATCACAAGAAAATAATCAACTGGACTGATAATTCACCTATGCGTGATGGATCGCTAGCAGAAGCATTAGTCATGGTTCTACCAACTGCTGGCTGTAAATACGCAATGGCAAAACATGGAGGATGTTCCATGTGCACTTTACCCATGGATAATCCATTGCGACCTTCAGAGGAAACCATTAAAGCATTTCCCGAGATGGCCTGGGATCTTTTTGTGGAAAAAGGGGGGTCGGCCAGGTTCAAAGCAGTAAAATTCTACACTTCAGGTTCATTTTTAGACAAATGGGAATTGCCTGTTAGAGTTAGGGAAGCTATCTTAACAAAATTTGTCGATCATGTTGATGAAATAACTGTTGAAACTCGATGTGAATTTGTGATCAAGAAAAATCTTGATAGTATACTAAAAGTTGTTCCAAATGATAAAATCATCATTGCTATAGGTCAGGAATCGACCGATGATGAAATCAATCGGAGAAGTATCAACAAAGGGCACACCTTCAAACAGTTTACGCGTGCAGTCAAACTCCTGCAAGATTATGAAATTCAGACTAAAGGATATATACTGCTTAAACCTTTATTCCTCTCAGAAATCGCTGCGTTGTATGATGCCCTACGATCTGGTCAAGATATGCATACCTTGGGAGTAGAAAATATTTCTATAAATCCAAGCTACATTGGGAAGGCAACTTTGATGGATAAAATGTTCAAAGAACGGACGTATCAACCTCCTTGGTTATGGAGTGTTCTTCGAACGACAATTTCAATTAAAAAACTGGTTGGAGAGAGCGTCAGAGTCATCTGTGATCCAGTAGCCGCAGGAAGTGAACGAGGGCCTAAAAATTGTGGGAACTGTGACGCAGACATTAAATCTAGGTTAAAAGAGTTCTCTGCCAGTCAACAACTAGACGTAATTGAAGATATTACTTGTGAATGTAAAGCCATTTACAATGCTCATTTAGTTACAGAATCATTGTATAATGGCATGGGAAATTTCGAAATTTTTCGTTAAACCTACTCAAAAACCGGCGCTGCTTTGAAACCATAGGTTACAATGCCTTGGTCCCCGTCTGAAAATAATTTTCGGAAAACCATTTTTGTTTTCATTCCCGGTTTTAGTTTTGACTCATCTGTGATCGAAGTGAATTGAACGGATGTTCGAACTCCTTCCTGTAATTCGATGATTCCATAATAAATCGGTGTAAACATTTCGAATCCAGTCGCTGGTTCATGTATTTTTGTCCACTCTACAATCGTTCCCTCGCCGTTAAAGACATAATCAGACAGCTCGCGTGAGCTACATTTGATACAAATTGCCTTACCTGGAAAATAATACGCTCCACAGTCCGTACAACGATTTCCTACCATTGCGTACCTTGCTCTTTCTAACCTCCAATTTTCTGCTACTAAGTTTCTTGGCATCTACTCATTTCACCTCGAGAAAAATGACACTACTGAAGTGCCTCCCGCTCCGCCCATGGACTGGGTTAATCCCCATTCCATTTCTTTGATTTGTCTCCCTCCTGCCTCACCCTTGAATTGTTCCATTATTTCGATCGTTTGAGCAACTCCAGACGCTCCAATTGGATAACCTCTGGCTTTTAATCCACCGCTTGTATTCACTGGATATTCTGCATCAAATCTAGTCTTTCCATCAATCGTTGCTTTCCCTCCTTTCCCGGTCTCAACTAATCCTAAAGCTTCAATCCCCATAATCTCGGAAATTGTAAACACGTCGTGTACTTCCGAAACAGATACATCTGCGGCTGTGATACCTAACTGCTTATAGCCACCATCAGCAGCTATTTT
>JACZSS010000392.1 GCA_022574115.1 Candidatus Heimdallarchaeota archaeon
CAAATTCAACTGTTGAAGATCCATTGTTCTCCGCCTGTAATGTAATTCTGAAGGCATCTTGTCCATCATGTTCAATCGCTTGTATTCTTTTACCAATGTCAAGATCATCTTGGACATGAACAATAATCAATTCGAGCTCTTCTATTGGTGATGATGCTCTTATTTTAGCATCTGGTGCAAGATAAATGTAGCCTTCTGCATGAGCTTGCGATTTGATTGGTTCATCAGACGGTTCGGGATTTTCTGCAATGTTAACATATCGTACTTCGATTTCTTCATTTTCTTGGAGACCTCCTGCAGCTGTCTCCTCCAAGTGTTCTAATGTCACATTTACCAGTCTAATACCTTCCTCTGACTCAGTGATCGTAACTGTATATTGATCTGCACTTAGTTCAGTCCCCGCTCGAGAAACCACTACCTGATCCTCAACTGGAGCTTTGAAACCTGCTGGTACTTCATCAGATATGGTCAGCGCTTCGATTGGATAGGATCCTACGCCGGTCAAACGTAATACTGTGGGAACTTCGGTTTCGACATATGAAGGGAGCTCATAACGATTCACTGATTCTCCATCGGACATAAAGGATTTCGTAATAGCAATTGCCATGAATTTCAGTTCCTCCTCCGGTAATGTGATAGTTGTCTCGGTTACCTGAGAAACCATTGTCTGAACTGAAAATTCCACATGTTCACCAAAGCTAGGAGCACCATCTACAGACTCAAACACAAACGTATAGTTTACCGACTCACCAGGAACAATTTCTCTTTCGTCTTCAGTAGCTTCAGTTCCGTCCCAGTCTAATACAATTTGTGAACTCTCCAAAGATCCCGCGAACACGGTAAATTTATTTAAATCATACACAAATTCTGATTCATTTTCAAAAATGATCTCACAATCATAAAAGCCGGGTTCAGTTTCTCTTTGTTTCTTTTTGACATGTTGATAAATGTCAGAGACACCATCAACATTCTCATAGGTTAACCCAGATATCAATTTCTCTTTGTTTTCATAGCTTACCGTAAGGTCTCCAGATTTGTATGATGGGACATCTTCCGGTAGACTTCCTGTCAGAGAAAGTTTAATCTCGACTGAATCACCTGCGGCAATTTCCTCAATATTGAAGGAAACTTCATTCGTGGTTGAACGAATTTCACCGGTGGAAATTTCTGAATTTTTTAACTCTGCCACAGTGTTTATTTGTTTTACGCCTTTGACATTCGAGATCGTTTCTCCTGATGTATTGGTTATTGTAATGGTATTTGTGAACTGTGTTTCTTCACCTCCAACAAAATTTGGCGATAAACCAGTCACATCATCGGCGTAAACTTGTTCTACTTTAATTGGTGTAATTTCCGATTGAAAGCTATAATTCGTTTTCCAATCGTTATCTCGACCTGGCGAAAGGGATCCAACACTAACTTTCTCACTCAGTGGAGTCTCGCTTTCAATGCTCTCGATGTTTCCAAGAAACAGATCAACTCCGGTAATTCGATTTGTAGATCCAGTGTTACCTACCGTAATAGAGCCGTTAGACATCTCTTGGGATTGTTTATTTCCGTAATAGTCCATAACCACGGAGTTTTTCTCTTTCAGCCAGACTTGTAAACCTTTTCCTTGCGCAGACCTCTCTGCACGGTCTTCAGCTCTGTCACTCAGGGAGGAATCCACGTCATATTCCCCTACCTCAAGTTCGCTCGCATCATCGACCTCGACTTCGTCTCCTCCTTCCTCAGTGGGTTTACTACCGAGTTTGTTGAGTGATTTTTCGGCCTCTTGTCTGACCTTTTTATCATCATCTGAAGTTAGGTTTCGCAATTTATCCATAACCGATTCATATTGCTTGTCTAACTTTCCTAATCCTTTGGCAGCTTTTTGCCGATCCTTCTTATTATCGCTGTCTGCCATATTCAGTAGATCTGAAATCTCCGACATGATTCAAAACACTGCAATTTCTTTTCGTTTATGTATTTTTCAATCATATAGTAGTGTTCTGCAAATTTCATTTATGTAATACTAGAATATTTCCGGTGAGAATTATTATGGAGTTAGAACTTTAGACCCAAAATTTGGCTGGTTTATGTACAAAGATCAGCTAGGACTGCTCTTGTGTTTTATCCTCTTCCGCACTTTGTTGTTTAGATTTGTCAATTGTCAGTTTGGTTTTGTCAATTAAACCTCTAAGACCTTTACCAAGCCGTTCACCACCAAACATTTTCTTTAGCTGGCTGCCAATCTCCCCTCCTTTGCCAACAAATCCCTCCATAATTTCCTCTTGCAATTTCGCAACTTCCGAATTAAGCTTGTTGCGACTCTCCCGAAATTCGTCCATATGTTTTTCTCGATCTTTGATGTGTTTCTCCAGCTTTTCTTCTTTTTCTTTTCGACCTACGATCCACTCTGGATCAAGCTTAATGCGGACCTCTTCTGCACTGAGATTTTGGAGTTCATCAATTGAACTCTTGGCAATATCAGTGATGTTTTTTACAGTTTCTCGAATATTCTCGGTGAGAAAGCCGCTAATTATATCGCTACCGGAAGAAATTTCATCAATCTTAGCATCGATGTTACTTTCAAGATAAGGATCTTCTGTATCTCCTACCTGCTCTCGCTTATCCAGAAGATCTTGCAAATCATTGATATCTTCGCTTAATTCCTGAGTATACCTGGTTCCCACGGCTTCTTTAAATGACTCCACCTTATCTTCCCCGAGAGTATCCATAATTGATTCTAAAAGCATAATTTGCCTTTTGTTCGCCTCGCGCGTCCAACTATTAAATCTATCAAAACTTGCTTCTTGCGCTTTTCTCGCTCTGATATCTTGTTCTTGCTGGCTTTGGAAAAATCCAGCTTCTCGCTCACGAGATCTTCTATCCATCCACAGAATTAGGAATGCAAAGGACATTTCAATTGATAATGTTACGTAATTTGGGATGTCAACCATTCGACCACCTGGAATTATTGATCTCGTCTTATACAATCTATTAAATGGTTTTATGGCAAAGTGAGAAAAGAATTAACTTTAGACAAGGTCTTGCATGTATAATAGGAAATCGAGTTATTCACCTTATTGTAAATAGGTTCGACCAATCGATTTGTTGCGACCTCTATACCGTTCAGAGGTCAACATTCTTGTATTTTGTAACATATCTAATTAATATTAATAAAAGAGAGGTTGTGTTAGAAATTACTAGTAACCTATATAAATTTTTGAGTCAATGGTTATTGTGGGAGGAGTGAACAGTTATTAAAAACACACTTCTATTTTTGATTATTGGAATACTGATCGGACCTAATTTTGCCGAAGCAACTTATTTTGAGGACGATACTATTGTAATTTTGAGAAGTCAATTTGTAGATGATCCATCAATTACAATAAACGGAATCCTTTCTGAGTCATTTTGGAAGGACGCAGGACTGCTCTCCATAAAATTTACGGGAGCAGTTTCAGCTGAAGTAGATTTATTATTTAGATTTATCAATGATGATACAAACTTGTATCTAGGATTTACAATTGTCAATATGGTGTATGAGGATATTACACTCATCATATATTTTGACGCAGATAATAATGGTGTTTTAACCGTCCCTGAAGATGCAAAGTCGATTTCAACAAGTAAGAATTCTAGTATTAATTTACTAACCGACTTGTTTTGGGACGGGAGTGTTTGGGCAGAAGATCAATTTGGGTCTCTGGGATTGTATAGCGGTAGCTCGAATAAGGTTCCATCTCAAAATCAAATTGATTTTGAAATGAGAATTCCCCTACTCTCATCTGATATTGTTTACGATGGGCTTCAAATTCCATCAACCAGCAACAGTTACGTGGGACTCTCATTTCAAATCACTGCAGATCAGAATAACGGAACGGTTGAGACCTTTGAATTTCCGACCAGTCCATCAGATATTAGTGGATATGTGGATCTAAAGCTAGCTGGACCAGAAGATAAG
>JACZSS010000393.1 GCA_022574115.1 Candidatus Heimdallarchaeota archaeon
ATATGAGCACGCATCGTATTTTGAGCGAATGATCCCAAATCGAGTTTATCCTCTGATTGTATCGATTAACACAGTAGAGAAAGGAGTAAAGAAATCAGTTTCATCCGTTATATCTGGCGAGAGGATATCGGAGATCGAAGAAAGTTTACAAGTTGATACCACGAAAGGACCAGTGACCATAAAACCAGAATTCCCTGGTTGTCTCGTGGTACCAACAGAGAGGCAAATTGACCCCAAGGTGGAAAATGTTAAAATACGATTTCATGTGACACCTTTAGTTATTGGCAAGCTGGAGGCTACAATTAATTTTTATCAAAATAAGATCAGAATAGCCCAATTATCCGTGCCCACCAAAGTGATCAATCACAGGATTACAAGATGGATGGCAATTTTTGGAGCACTCATTGGTGCATTTCCAGCCATCATTGCGTTTATATTTAACGAGACACCAGCAAACTGGTTGGACCAAAGATTTGCCAAACTAATTCCTGCTTTCGACGGATTGGGTTACATACTCCCAGGTCTGCTCACTGCTATTTTTCTTGGAATTAGTGGTGGTTTATATTTTACGAATAAACCGGGAAAGAATTCCAGAACTATATCATTTCCCAGATAGTCAATAAATCATTTCAGTCTTTCGGAAGATTGAATACGGGTTCTTCTTCATCAGACATCTCTAATTCTACCAGATCCAATACCGTTTTTGCCAACACTGAAAATGATTCGAGCACTTCTAAGTCCTCTTTTGCGCTTGTTTCTCTGAAATGTATCGGTTGATTCCAATCCGCTCTCAATTTCCTAGTAAGATTTTCTCCTTCTTCTTTAGTAACCTTTCGATTGGGAAGATCTGCTTTGTTTCCAAGTAGCTGGACGGGAATAACCTCTGCAAACTGGCGGATATCTCGAAACCAGCGTTCAACAGCTTCAAATGACTTTCGATTAGTAATATCATAGACAACAAGTGCCCCCAAAGCACCTTTATAGTACATCGGCAGCAATGGTTCAAATGAAGCCTGTCCACCGGTGTCCCAAATGGCGAGTTGAACCTTCGTATTATCAACTGTAATATCTTTAGTGCTTAAATTCATCCCTAAAGTAACTCTGTAATCCTCTTGAAATTTATTGGTAGCAAATCTTTGAGTCAACGACGTTTTACCTACCGCCGCATTTCCAACGGCAATAATCTTGAATATGTAATCGCTGACCTCCAAATCATCTTCCAAGAGTTATCAAGTATATTCATATCAGATTGAGATTTAAACAAGTAGGTTCAAACTTTAAATTAGACACAATATAATCCAAGTTCTATTCATTAACATAACTAGAGCCTAAGATTAGTCTTCTTCTACTCCCATATAAATGGCATCTTTATCCTTAATTGTCATAATTCGACGTTTGTGTCTAGTAATTGTTTGTACGTGAACAAGACCTTGCGTTTCCAAAGCGATCAGCGCTTTGTTGATCTCGCCGGCACTAAAATACAGGTCTCCATATTTTGATTTGAGAGCTATTAGGAGATCACCATCTAACATCACTCCATCCTTCTCTCTGAGAATCTCAACTATTGCAGATCGAAGTGGTAATTGAGACTTCATCAAGTAATTATTGCGACGGGATGATATTAATCTATCTTCTAACCCATGATATTTTTTGAAATAAACCTCAATCGAGCTCGAATTTATTATGCTCTACGAATCAGTTACAGAATTCATAAAAGGGATTGTGTCTTTGCATAATTATTTTTGCTCTACAGTAATAAGTATTCTGTGGAAGCTGCTCAGCAGTTGGATTTATCAGTTCTACAAAGACAAGGTGAGCAACTAAACGTCTTAACGGTTAGTGCCAAAAAAAAGCCGATTTGGTCTAAATCACCCGAAAAATATATTTTACTGATGGAAATCCTTATCATTTTGTTACTAATTATAGACTTGATTTCTGATTCGAATGGGAGATTAGTATCTTTTACACACGTCGTAGTAATCTTAATCCTCACACGTCAAAAATTTAGATCTCATCTGTTCTACAAAATTGATGAGAACGGTTTGCAAACTCCATATTTTTGGTTTCTTAGCAAAAAGATCCAATGGGACGAAATTATGGACATCTATGAAGAAAAAGTCTCAGAACAGGCTACGGATTTGGAATTCTTTGCTCTTCGGGTCACATTAGACACATCCTTGCTTAAATTCAATACCTCAGGTCTTGAAGAGCCATCGATATTATTTTCAGAAAAGGATTTTGCGAAACAAGATCTAGATGATTTTTTTACCGAATTTAAGAAATTTCAGAGGCTGCGGTCGGCAACACCAAATACACAAGGTCAGCGACTAACGGATCAGGTCAATCGAGCTTGGAATGGCAGATGGAAGCTAATTTTTTTGAATATTTTTGACAGTGCGACAGAGTTTGCATTTTACTTATATTTGGTCTACTTAGCGGTGTTTTATACCGTTGGATCAAATATTTGGCCAAATGTAATCGGAATTTTACTTGGTTCCTATACCTTCCTTCTTCTTATTTTTCATTATATAGAGAGACCGACATCGATTATCGGATTTAGAGCAAACGAATTGGGTCCCATTGTCTATAACGAAAATGACGTGGTGTCGAATATTCGATTTTTAGTCATGAGCAAACCACATCCGGTCGAGTTAACGGGTTGCGAACTTGTGTACGACGAGAACGAACTTAGTCGCTCTGCAGGAAATCTTCATCAGCTTCATCCCAAAGAAATCGCACCGGGGGAATTAACTCGTTCTGTTGCCCAGTTTTTGGGGAATCACACCAAGTCAAAAGGCGTTATTGTTACTTTTAATTACAAAAATGATAAAGAAGCTGAGTTTCAACTTCCTATCATATGGGCTTAAAAATGCATTTTCAGTTTTTTATTTCTTTTTTCTCTCCAAGATTGCAGCTTATCAGGCGACCCAGGATACTCCAAATATATTTTTTCAGCTTGCTCAATGAGATCTAAATATTTCCTAATGGTGAACATCATCTTCCATCTTGGAAATGCTTTGAATAATTTCTTTACTTTTGCACGAAAATTCATTGATTTATTTTTTTGTTGAAAAACCGACCTTAGCTCAGTCTCGGTAATAATCTTCCTATCCAAGACGAAATGCAAACCAGTAGATCCGATCTGACGAAATAATTGTGCAGCTAAGTACGATTGAGTATGCATACCACCCGGATACTTCATTACTGCGATGTTGTAATCCCAAAGATCTTCCAAACGATAGCTTTCTTTTTGTAGAGCCTTGACAAGGGTTATTCCCGCCAAACGTCCCGATTCCAAAGCTGGTCCATGACCTTCGAAGGTAGTAGGGTCGACTAATCCCCCTGCATCACCAGTTAACATCGCCCCATTAAAGACCAACGAATCAAAATTCGGCCTCATAGGTATATTGCCACCTCCAGAATGTAAAACCACATATTCAGATGGATCGAAATACGGATCTAAACAATCATGATAGATCTTTTTCATTGTCTTATCAACTGGATATGGATCTGCTTTAGACCAGGTAATTCCAATGTTAAGTTTGCGATCACCTTAACTAAATATCCAAACGTATCCAGGAGGCCTTATCATCTCGTGATATATGATAATAATTTCTTCCCGATAGGGATGATCATTTTTAGTTTTCAATTCAATTATTTCGCGGTAGGTTGCTACCACATCTTCTGTTCCCCAAGTATAATCTATCCCATTTTTCAAATTGTTTGGAATTAATTTCCTAATTATTCCAATGTATCCAGATGCATCAATCGTTATCTTAGCTCGTAATTCTTCTTGATTTCGATCCTTGTCGTAGTAGCTGACTCCAACAATTTGATCACCTTCAATAATGATATCTCGCACAGTTGAGTTTGGTAATATTTTGACACCTTTCTCCTCGGCTTGTTTCAGAAGGGTTTGACCGTAGACTAGACGA
>JACZSS010000394.1 GCA_022574115.1 Candidatus Heimdallarchaeota archaeon
AAGATATTGGGCCTGTCAAGCGTACAAACCTCTACTTCCACTTAGAAAAACTGGAGGAGCACGGAGTCATAAAAGTCATCTCAACAACTCAAACTGGTAAGCGCTCAACCACCTATTATGGCCGAGTTGCAAAAGCGTTGATGCCAGCTCATGATGTTATGCATGAATTGTACCTTGATCCAAAACAGGTATTACTGGATTCAGCCGATTTCACGACACTCCTCACCAGACTCAGTCCAGACGTGAGCAAATCTGATATCAAAAAAGCAATCAAGCTTTCCAAGAGAATGTTTAACTACAATTATACCACCCAAATGGAAGATTGGTGGGCAAAGAATGGGGATGAACTGCAGGGTCTTGATTTTGACATACGAAAAGTGTTCGACCTTTTCAGTATTCTGTACCGATATGATCACAAAACGTTATCTGGATTGGCAAAACTAAGTGAAATGTTGAAACTAGGAAACCTCGATTAATTAGTTATACGATCTCTGTAAATAAAAACTAAGACTGGGAAATATAAGAAGAAGCAGTGCTCCTGACCAAAGAATTACGTCAGGTCATTCCGATCGATCGATCATCACAGACAGATGTTTAGTAATACCTGAGTCATCCGGAATTCCTGCACCACGTAGCGAAGAGAACATCGGACCTGACAAGTGATCAATTTTGGTCCCATTTTTGAATTAAAAAAATGATTATACTTTTAATAGCTGCTTCATTAATTATGTATAGAGAATGTTGATTAGACTCCTCGATCGATCGATGGGTATTTTTCCAACGACATTTTTATCTACCGAGATGATTTTGAGATTGTTGAAACTTAGCATTGTTCCATTAACCTCGTTAATATTAGATCGATCAAGTGTCCTAGCACTTGATTAAAATTTCATAATTGATATTTTGAGCAAAGTTACGTTGTAATTTGTAGTTTGAAGTTGATCATCGAGCTACTTATTGAGTTAGACATCTGAAAGTACAACTACCCCCGCCACCGCCACCGCCGCCTCCACTACTTGCGGCTTGGAAAATGGCGTAATAAACGTAGAGTTGATCACTCATACCGAACCCGTCATTACCCGTTATGGTTATTGTAACACTTGTGGAAATCAGATTCCCATTCGCATCTTGCCATCGAACGAATTCGTATCCAGAACTTATTGATGCAGTCAACTGGACTTGGGAACTACCTCCATTTAACAGTACCCATTGTTGTCCTTCACCGATATTTGTAATCCATGCATTGGAAATCGGATATGCTAAGACAGAACCACCGCCTCCGATGGCGATACCATCGATCATTCTTGCGTTTTGACCGATCCCAATTCCGATGTCTTGTTGGGACGAATAAACTTCCAGAAATCCTTGCTCTTGCCAAGCCATATATGGGTGAGACTGCCATTGATCAGTCTCATATCTGGTTAAAGTTACCTCTGTCGTCAGATGGATAATATAATATCCAGAAACACCCCATGAAAGATCAAGTGGAGCAGTAAATCCGACGGTGTCAAACACGTAATCGCTATCCACATCATTAAAATCATTCAGCGGAACCCTCATATAAGTAGAAACTTCACCAGCAGATTCAGAATGACCAGCCGTCCAAGGATCATTCGAAAAGTCATATCTCCAATCTTGATATCGATCCAATGCAATCAGTCCACCCGCTAAGAGATTACCGTAGGGGATTTTATTCTTAAGTAAAGCAGCCCCAGCAACCAAATGATCTAAATTCTCACTGGGCAGGTATCCATGGTTATCATCAAGCCCATACTCTTCACTAGTCCCCAGAGTAATGTTGTGGACTGATTGTGTCCAGGGTTTGTGACTCCCCGACCAGGAAACACCTTCATTAAACTTCCAATTTGCAGAATCAAGGTTGAAGGATTGTCCATTTGGTCCTGTAACACTTATTTTGAATTCTACCTTGTACACCCCATATCTCCGGGCATAGGTATTGGGACTGATAGTATAGTAACTTATATCAGGTCGCACTGATACAAAAGATTGAACAGTCACAGTCGGATTAACGCCTATCCCAACAGGGAACTCTCCCTGCCCAAGCATGATATTTGTTTCAACATCGGACATTCTTGAAACCTGATCAGACCAAGTATATGGCTCGTGAACTTTTCTTGAATATGCAAAGTTGCCATCATAACCATATTCGTCATTTCCATGAAACCCGACTGCATATAATTTTGGAGGTGGACTGATCCCGGCAGCCGTTGCAGAAGTAACAATGCTCTGTGAAATAAATATGGTTAATGTTAAAAATGCTAATAATTTAATTGAATATTTTCTTTTAATCATTATAATCACTCATAAGCGACAACTTACTAAAGTTGTCAGTGACAAAATAACCCCTCATTGAAATAACGAATGGCTATTGTCAGATGAGTGAATGTATTCCAACATATAAATATTTTTAACAATTGTTAAACATTTGTTAAATTTCTTCAAACAAATGTCAATTGATTGACTAACTTTAATTACACTGCTTCCACACATCAATTATGGTATCTACAAAGGATGTGCCAAAGGATCAAACTTATATCTCGGTTGGATTTAGGATACCTAAGTATTTACTAGATTTTGTTGAAAGATATGAAGATAAATCCAAGAAAATTACTAAATCCGAGGTGTTTAGAAAGTTCCTTGAAATTCTTTATCACCAACCTTTACTGATTGACAACTATAATCAGGATCGACCAATTTCGGCTGATTTTCAATCAACAATCGACGAAAAGATGGATGTTCTGAGTCAGAATTTCAAGCAACTAGAGAAATCTAGTTCCAAGCAAATCGAGGATCTTAAAAAATTGATGGAACAAATTGATTCCCGTACAAAATTAATCGAGTCCGTTACAGAAAAAATGCTGGGCATCTCGTTTAACCGAATATTAGGTGCCCCCGAACACGTATTGGATCAATTGTATGCTAAATTCGTCGATGAATCAAAATAATTAATCGGTCCAAATAGTCTCTGGTTTTAGATTCCAACAATTGATGACAAATTTACTTCTAACTTTGGTTCTTTCCCGCATTTAAATGATCCACATAACCACGAAATAGTGCCATTCGTTAACGAAGTAGTAATCCCAAGAAAGTTGTCCTTTGGGCTCTCGATTGATCCTGACATCTTCTCGTGAGTCGTTACTAGTTCTAGAGCTTCAAGATTATTTAACTGTGATTGACAGTTTGAGCAAACCGTATTTTGAATATGTGAGACCACGATTTGTCTTAGAGTTTTATGTCTATGAATGCTCAAGCATTTTGAGCATTTAGTCACGGTAAATCTTTCCAATCCAAATTCTTCCTCTGATTTTCTTAACTCGTTAATTAATACCCCACATAAAGTAAGATACTCGCCCTCGATATGATATGTTCTTACTGAGTCAATTTCTTCATAAGAATATTCCAGAATTGCTCGAATAAATTGCTGAAAGTTGGTGACATGAAATTTTTCATGGAGACTTAATTCGGCCCTCTCAGATCTCTTGAGCTTTGAAATCAATTCAAGATATTCAGATTTTTGTACTTCGATTTGATCCTGTAGGTAACCCAGTTGATTGACCTCGACAAATTCCTCGATTATGGTAAAATAGTCCTTAGCAACTTCGAATTCCGAATTAATCAAAGAAAGTTTGATACGTAGTATGGATAGACTCACGTAAAGTGCATGAAGGTTATTCTCTTGTGCATAATCCTCTGCACGTTTAACTAGAGAATTAATCTCGTCAAATTCTGTCTTTCCACTATCAATCTTTAGGTCCTCAACGAGCATCTTGCAATAACTCAAAATTGCAGAGATGGTAACCTCGAAAAAGTAAGTTGGTGGAGCATCAATTATTTTTTTGAGGAGAGCTTTTGATTCGTTTCGATTAGCGGCCTTTGATTTTAGCGCCTTTGCATATGTAAATAAT
>JACZSS010000395.1 GCA_022574115.1 Candidatus Heimdallarchaeota archaeon
ATTATTAAGCGTCGACTTCCACATTTAGGGCAAGCTCGTGATGACATCATGCAATCATAATAACGTTGATACATAATTGTTTAGATCAATTGATAATCAAAATTTGATTCGAGCCGATGAAACGTTTACATACTCCAATTATTTTCGAAAGTTTGAAAAATCAGTTAAATCTGATAATATAATTATTGACGTTAAAGGCTAGTTTGAAGTGATTCCTTTGTATATTTCGACCACTCGTGGAATCTAAGTCGGTTATTGCCACAACATATTTTGCTCCCTGAGATTGTGCCTTCGTAATTCGGTGTTGGATTAAAGCCTGTTGTATCTTTCTCCCACGAGCTTCCTGAAGTACTGCTCCATTAGCAAGAAATCCAAATTCACCACTCATGAAAAGTGATCCAGTTCCAACAGCCTTATCTCCATCATAGTACACATAATTAAACGAGTCTTCAAGTTGGAACGAAACTTTCCACAAACTACTAAAAACTTCCATTAAGGTTTTAGTTTTCTTTAGTTGAAATGCATCCAAACCGACATCAATAAAATCATCCTCGTTGTCTGACGACACATCCCTTATAGATTCGAAGGTTAGATCGATCTCGCTTTGCTCATTTACTCTTTTGATCCAAAATGATTGGTAACCATCTAGTATAAAATTCTCTGCAAGTAGTTGATTGATAATCTTGACATGATTTACACGAGGTATAATTGAAATACAACAGAATTGTTGGTGTGATTTGAACCAATTTATAATTTCTTCAAGCTTATCCAGAAATTTACTGTTATAAGGACCTATGATCCTGTTAGTCATAGTCCATGGAATCGATTTTACAATAAAGCCCTTGTTGGATCCAAATTGGTCCATGTATAGTCCGAACTTGTTGTTGTCGATCTTCTGCATTTCCGTAAAATGTTTCTCGAAGACTTCAAATTCTATTGATTGAAGCTCATCCTTCATCTTAACGGTAATAGCAAAATCGTCCATGACAATAAATTTCCATGGATCATTTAATCTTTTCTAGTGTCAATGGTCTCTCAGGTGGGAATGTGCCTTCAGTATTCAGTTAATTTTTAGGTAACCTTCTTATTCACATTATCAAAGCCTGGATATCGTTACTATTAGATCAGGCGTCACTCCCCTTGTTTTTCTTATTGTATATACCGGTTAAGCATGCGCAGAGGTTATTTTTTTGTGAAATTCATTAATTGTTACCTAAAGCTGATCAAATTCAAAATCGATTACCTAAAAATTGGATACCTAGGGTTATGAACTTTCTAATTGCTAAGCTAAAGCAATACATTTGATTGAAAATAACAATCCCTTGGGAAGTTGTACAATAGGGCTGGATCGAGTGGGAGGAGTTTTAGAAAATAATTCATTTAATACAGGAAATTTACTGGCATCAGTAAGGAATACCGTTGTCTGAACTGCTTTATCCATATTACTGCCACAAGCTTGTAAAGCTGCTGACAAATTCAAAAATGCCTGTCTTGCTTGTGCTCCAAAATCAGGTCCTGCCACCTTGTCTGTTTCTGGATTTATTCCAGCTTTGCCCTGCCACAAATAAAAAATCTCCTGCCCTTACTACTTGAGAATAAGGCCCCAATAGCTTTGGCATTCCTCCTACTGATGGAATTTCATGTGTCACATCCATTAGATACCACCATTTATGAGATTTTATATTTTTTATGAGTTGAAATAACTTATAATGATCAAAAATTAAAATTAAAATAGCTCCTAGATCATTCGTAAGTTCAGCACAGTATGGATTGCAATATCGATTTTGATTCAATTTGTCAACCTTTCAGACCCTCCGCCTATGTAATCAAGCCTTTTGTACATAGTTTCAATTGTTTATAGCGATCGCTTTCTGAATATAATTCCCAATGAATTACCGTCAGATCGATCGAACGACTGTTAATAATTTAAAAGATCACTAAAGGATTGACAGGAGATGAAGTTGTACCTTTATATCTCCAAGGAGCAATTATGACCATAAACTCCCATCTATTTTCTTCCTGACAAGTTCTACTCAATAAATCTAATTCAGCGTTATCAAGTAAGTGTAATCCCATGTAGGGAATTGCAATCATATATATGGGTAAATTCCACCTTTCAAAGGAAGATGGGTTAGTATCACTTGCTCCGTCACTACCAAGAACGGCTATTTCCTTTTGGTGAAGCCATGGAAGACAATTTGGATGAAGCCCAGATCTAATTTCTCTTGTGTTTTTTCTTCCAGCACCAGTTCGAATAAATAGAATATCCCCTGATTTGACTTCAACTTTACAGGTTTCTTCAGCCTTCGATAAGTCTTCAGGAAAGAAATTCATTCCCGGAGCCAACGATTTACCCTTTACAAGAGGCATATCTAAAAGGACTCCCCTTCCCACAATTCCTTCATTAGCCACATTCTCCATAGCTAGTTTACCAGCGCCATCTTTAATTAACTCCTTAGTTGAGAAACCATTATACATCTCATCTTTATTCTTAAAAAAATGACAAAGAGAATCTAAATGTGTGATATTAAATCCATGAATAGAGGAACCTATGAATTCAGCACATCCTTGATCACCAACTAGTAAATCAAATATCTCATCTTTATTAGGGAACAAAAGTGAAGTATTATCTCGTAACGTTTGTATATCCGTCTCTCTAGCCAAAGAAATAGTTTTTCCTGTTTGAATTAACTTGGAAGCATTCAATTTAATCTCATTAGTAATATAATTAAGCGTTCCAAGTTGATCATCAACTCCCCATCTTCCCCAGTTTGATAATGACTCTGCATGGTTGTCAAGATCTTCATCTGTTTCTAGGTCAATATTTCTCAACTAAATTATACTCCTTTTTTAGATCTGCGATTTAAAGTTATTAGGAAGATCGGTCAATTATATGGAATCATCGATGCTAGAAACTCGAAATTGCCACATGAATTTGTCGGAGTTGATTGATCCCACGTAACAGTGTTGATTGAAATCGCTTCAATTCTGTAAGAGCATTCGCAGCTTGTGCTTGAAATAAATCATGTAAAACCTCATCAGCCATTGTTCTAAGTTTTCTATAAATTGGAGGATAAACTGAACTGCTATAATGTGAATTTCCCAAGTCCCACTTTAGATGATCGATCTCTTCTATACTTATTTTTCAAGACAGATTTAATGTCTGTGTTGGAGATGTACCAACTGAATTATATGGTAAGCGGTCGAGCTCAGTTTGTAATGCAATCTGCTGTTGTTCTCACTTGGGGCTGCTCTCACAATCAAAAAGACAGCCAATTAATCGAGCAACAACTTGTAAATGGTGGGTATTCATTACTTTCTACTGATAATGCATCTGAAGCAGAGATTGTCGTCCTTAATACGTGTACCGTCAAGACTCCGACCGAAGACAAAATCTTCCATGTCCTGGATAAACTGAAGGAATCTGATCAGACGGTTGTCATCGCAGGTTGTATATCTCAGGCAGAACCTGAATTTATTCAGAGTAAGTATCCCGATTTCATTACATTAGGTGTAAATGCTGCTCCACATATTCTGAATGCCCTCAGTAAATCCAATGGGTACACCATTCAATTACCGATGATTCAAAATTTGCAACTAGGGTCTCGAAATAACAAAGAAGATTGGACCGAGAAGACTGAAATGGCTGCAACCCAATTGAATCCCCATCTCAATATTGTCCAGATCAATGAGGGTTGCCTCAACTCATGTACGTTTTGCGCCACCAAAAAAGCTCGGGGACATTTGCGATCTTTTACCAGATCTAGTATTATCAATTCAATCAGACGGACCCCTACCCCTGAAGTTTGGCTAACTAGTCAAGATACTGCATGCTGGGGGTTTGACGTAGAGGAAAACTTATCGGATTTGGTCCATGATATTGATAATATTCATCGAAAATTGTGGGTCCGAGTAGGTATG
>JACZSS010000396.1 GCA_022574115.1 Candidatus Heimdallarchaeota archaeon
AGCCAACGGAGTCTTGCTGGAGTCCATGGTCCAATTGAACCTACTTTTCTCGTTCCATCTTTGGTCTTACGTGGAAGTTTGGTTACCCCGTGACGTTTAATGACACCTTGGAAACCCTTACCTTTGGTTATACCAATAACATCCAGATAGTCTCCAGGTTTGGTCAAATCATCGATTTGCAACTCATTCCCAATTTTCTCCTTTGCCCACTCATATGCTGATTTGAGATCTTTTGCACCTATCTTTACCTCGACTATCTCTGGCTTCTTTGTACCAATACCAGTCAAGTCGGGTTGTGTATGCAATACTGCTCTAATCTCATTAGCTTTGCCAAGTGATGCCTCAATCTTCTTTAATTGCTCTTCAATATCTTCTCTTTCTGGAAATCTCTTTCTTCGTTTCAAAAACTTAGAAGGACTGTTTCCCATCATGTCTGCTACAATTTTCATCCCGTAGGGTGTCGGTTTGTATGTCCTCATCCCGATTAAAATGACTGGAGGGGTTTCAATTATCGTAACAGCTGTTAGCCGATTCGTATTAGCTATATGGCTTCTTGGGCTATCTTCTCGATAAATCATTCTCGTCATCCCGGCTTTGAATCCTGGAAATGCAAGAATTTTTGGATCGCCTTCATATGCTGGCCATCCACGGATCAATGGTTTTCCTGAGCTGGCTCTACTTCGCCGGTATCCTAAAGAGGATCTCCTTGGAGCTCTATAATTTCTTCGTGTCAATAAAAATCACGCACCAGAGGCCTTACATCATCTGAGTGGAGGCATAGTTCAAAACCTCAAACCGCTTCTTTTATTATAAGAAGATCGATGTAGAACGAAAACCAAGGACAAAAACCTCAAGGCCGAAACCTAAACTAAAACAGCTAAACCTAGCTCAAAAACCTAGCCAATTTAGATAATTTAAAAATGGCTTCCACATTTCTGATTTAGATATCTTTATGATTAGCCGTGGTCTTTACGTTGGAAGATTCCAACCCCCTCATCTCGGTCATTTAGAGGTCATCAAAGATATTCTTACAAAACACGACGAAATTTTGATAGTTGTTGCTGCAGCTCAGATCAGTCATACGGTGAAAAATCCATTATCTGCAGGTGAACGCCTACTTTTACTAAAAACCATGCTCGATAACACCAAGATCGATCCCAAGACTTACTGGTTAATTCCTGCTGCAGATATTTTTGACAATTTATTGTGGGTCCATCATATCAGTCGTTTAGTCCCCCCATTTGAAGTGTTTTACACCAATAATCCGTTTACCAAGTTATTATTCGAAGATGCTGGTCACAAAACGGCTAACACGTCAATTTTTGACCGTGAAGAACTTGAAGGGTCCAAAATTCGAGGTGCGATCATGAATGGAAAGGAGATTAACGGTGTGTTAGATGAAGACGTGAAAAAAATGCTGACAACGTGGAATATCGAAAAGCGGTTGCTAGCAACAGTAGATTCTACTAAACGGGAACAGCGAGGAACTGAATTAGTGAAAGATACGTAACTATGCATAAATTGACAAGAACCGATCCAATTTATACTTGTAATGGGAAATTGTTGAAATATAACTTTGAAACTTAGACATTAACCCTTATGAAAATAAAGGAACGAGATGTGAAGGAGAGGGGATGGGAACTCCTCGTTTCGTTGTTTAAGATTGCAAAATCAGACAACAAAATTACACCAGATGAAGAGGCCATTCTGAAGACAACCGATGCAAGTGTCATGAACTTGCTCGATTATGTGAAAATTGCATGGGAGGATAATATTCTTGATCAAGATGAACGTGAGACAATCGAAGGTTTAGTCGCTAAAATCGAAGACGATGCTCTAACAGAAGCAGCATCCGACAAAATTATTACGGAGGAGGAGCAAAACATGTTGGAAGTCATCGAAGAAACGATTCAAGGTTTCTTCTTACAATTCGCTGAATTTAACTTTGAGAGTGACTAACCGGACGAAGAAGTCACCTCAAGGAACAATCGTGGTTAATAAATATTAAATCTCCCAATGTTTAAGATTCGTTGAAATGCATAGTGTATTCATAATGTGTATTTCGCTAGATCTGTAGTGAATCAATCGATCAGAAAAAGGCTTCGAAACTCGAATTAAATCTGATCTTAATGACTTAAATTGTTGACATACAACTGATTTAAGTTATCCGCGCATTAGCAATACTACCAAGAACATAAATAAAAATAAAAATAGAATATATGACAATTATTGTAAGAAGAACAACTTTGATACCCATAATAGGATTAGGTGATAATTTGATTTTACCTATTAAATT
This sequence comes from Candidatus Heimdallarchaeota archaeon, assembly GCA_022574115.1. GTDB lineage: Archaea > Asgardarchaeota > Heimdallarchaeia > Heimdallarchaeales > Kariarchaeaceae > LC-2. The sequence continues at coordinate 2,297 of JACZSS010000396.1, forward strand.
AATTGAGCCGAATATAATACTTAGAATTATCAATAGGGCGATAGATAGGTATAGGTCCACCATATCAATCCAAGTAAAGTCTGCAAAATTATTGTCGTAATAATTCAATTTTGACTCAAGAAGAAGGATAATAATTGGGTCGATCATTATGAAGAAGACTGTAAATCCCACTCGATATGAATAATTGGATTGTATATTTGCTGATTTTTCCCTATTTGATCGCGAGACGATTATGGCACTTACCAGAGGGGTTGCGAAAAGTAGAAAGTAGCCGATTTCTGACGGGCCAAATAGAATTACGGTTGACGAGATGGATTCTTCCCATCGAAATGTCTGTACTACAAAAATCGATCTCTTAATTTTCATTTCATTTGATGTTAAATCCGCTACGGACCATACCTGGATCTTAAATAACAGAATATCAATAATAAAAAAGCCATAGACTGCGATACATCCTATGAAATAAGTTTTACTCGCTTTTGTGAAAAAGTCCAATTGAGTTTGAATATTGCACATATCTTTCTAAATAATATTACATCGATTTTGGATTTTAAGCTACCTTTTGGATTTTAAGAATTCGTGCTCAGTATAAACGGTAGTTAAACGAATCGAATGATCCTCAAGTGCGAATTATCAGCTCAATACACACTTCCAATAATTTATGAAACAGAATTCATTATTCATTAATTCTCTTAAACGATGATTTAATTGCTTAAGTACAAACTAGATTTCCCTTTTCGACTTTGAAGGTGACTAAGATGAAAATTGATCAGTCCGGAGCCAACTAATTTTTGATCAAGGTTAGATCTCCATACTCATGCCAGAGGTATCCAAGATTCATTGCCTGATCATAAGCTTCCAAAAGCTCTTCTTCGTCAAGGAAATTTAATAATATTTGAATATGAGATTCGTCAGGGAGGTGCATACCCGTGAGTAAACCGTTGACAATTGTTCTGTGAAAATTCTGATCGATCTTTAGATTTGTCACTTCAGTTGTGGCGGTAATAATTCCATTATGTAGTAATCCATTACTCTCCAATGCCCGAATAACGCTTGTACCAGCAGCGACGATATTTTTCCCTTTAGTTAGAGCAGAATTCAGTTTTCTAGCAGCAGATTCTGAAATCCAATAACGCTCTGGAAAAGGCAACAAACTATCAAAATATTCATCTCCGGAATTTGATAAACTAATTGCATGTGTTATTGGAACAATTTCAACTCCTTTGTCCTTGAGGGCAAAATATTGATCCCATCTCAGCTGAAACGATGCTGACGGAGCTTCAATTGAAATGGGTACGGTTGAAAATATGGTTTGTTGATCCCAAATCTCTAAATCATGAGATAGATATGAGTACTGGATGGGATTTCCCAATTCATACATTTTTTGCCAAATGTTGCCTGAACTGCTAAATCTTAGCTTCACAAGTCGATTTGATTTTTCGTCGATCTCGAAAATCTCCGCTTCAAGATCATCACCAAGAATTAACAAATCTCCTACCCTAAGTTTAGGCGGTAATTCTCTCAGCTCCGTCTTTTCTCGCCAAGACCCCGATCCAAAAAGAAACGCATTCCATTCATTTGGATTGCTAGAATCACGGCTGAGAGAGGACACCAGTCT
>JACZSS010000397.1 GCA_022574115.1 Candidatus Heimdallarchaeota archaeon
AGTTGTCACGACATTCAGAAAAGTAGGTATTGAGGTAATCGGTTGAAATAAACCCTCCTTTGTCTTTTAGCTCATCTCTTCCAATCAAAAGTACTTCTCTTGCCAATAATTGAATGAATTCACTCCGTCTGAACTTTGGCGATTTTATCTTGCCTGATGTACCAACAAAAGCAGATAAACCAGCCTCCTCTCTAATGGAAGACAATTTACCAGTGACGAGTCTGGAAGATTGCAATGTATCTTTCTCCAATTTCTCACGGTCTTCTACTCCTTTCTTAAGAATTTCACCTCGCTCTACTTTGTCGGTTTCTTCAATTTGACTTAATGAACTCGCAAAATTAGCAAATGCATCAGCTGTGCTTTCTTTTTTCGATTTTTCTTTTTTTAATTCCTTCGAACTCATCAGTATCCCTCTACCATACTACTGGATATACGATTATTTATACAATCACAATTCAATATTGTCTACTCCGGAAATCCTTGAGAACGATTAAATGTTTTGACCACATTCATCGCTCTAAATAATAAGAAAATATGGACTAAGAGTGCAAGACCTGTAAATCCATACAGAATAAATACTCCAAGTGTATATGCGATCCCCTCTGCAGTTTTACCGGTATATAAATAAGCAAATCCCGGGATGAAAAGCGTGATGATGACTCCAAGAACTGGATCCTTCCTAAAACCCGCGTGAGGGGTTTGAGGATACTGACCATACTGGTTAAGGTCTCCATATTGGGGTTCATTTGTGTTTTGAGGCTGATAGCCATATTGAGTTTGAGGGGCAGATTGTGATTGATACGAAATTCTGTTCGAAGTCACGGGTTGAGGACCTTGAAAGGACGCCCGCGTTGACGTATTACCATTCAAATTCCCCAAGCTCTTTCCGCAGTTGCTACAAAATGCTGCATCATCATTATTTCGAGTGCCACACTCGGGACAAAAACTTGACATAGTATGCTATTAACTCAATTACCTATTAAGTATTAATTTTAGGGTACTTTATTTTTAATCTTTCTTCGGCCAAAATTGGTATATCAGACGTGATTCTTCTTAACAACACTTACACGTCAAGGTCCCAATCCAGAGATTAAGATAGAAAAAACAACAAATGTTATGGAAGAAGAACTGAGGACTTCTATGGACTCGGGTTCAGTATGACTACTCGAGGTCCAAACATCATCCCCGATCAGTCACGATCTCTACGTGACTTGGAAATTACAAATGTCTTTTAATTGAAGTATTTCTAAGCTAATCCACTGGGTTGACAGTAAACCAAGTTGCGTTGTTTTGTATTGCACGTATTGTATTTGTTTATATACTAATATATGAAATATAAAGTTAGAAAGCAAATTAATTCAAATTTTACATTGGACTAATTCTCATTTTAGTGGTATTTTGCTTTTGATCTTAAACGGATCAACTACTAGGTGTATAAACATGATTGAGAAAAAATTAAATGAGAACCTAACCTTAACTGGTTATGGCGCAACGGAGGAAGTCGGAAGATCAGCCTTCATTTTAGAAGATGGGGAACACAGAGTTCTCCTAGAAGCAGGTATTAAACTGCGACCAAATGAATTATCATTATCCCCAGAAGGATTAATAGAAAAAGCTCCAGAACTGGATGCCGTACTCTTATCACATGCTCATGTTGACCATTCTGGATATTTACCCGCACTATGGGAAAATGGATACTATGGCAAACTGTATATGACTGAGCCAACTTTAGATATCACATTTGTTCTGTGGAAAGATCACCTAAAGATTGAGGGAAGGCGACACTGGAGTTATGAGGGATTAGAAAGAGCTTATGAAAACACTCAAACAGTCAAATATCATGAACGTGTTGAAATTGCCCCAGAGATTTTTGCGACTTTTTATAATTCTGGCCATATCTTAGGAGCATCGATGATCTTGATTGATTGGAAAGGAACAAAGATTCTCTATACCGGAGATATCAACGATCAGCAGACCCCATTATTCGATGGTTTTGAAATGCCTGACGAAGAAATTGATGTATTAATTACAGAATCAACCAATGGTATACGAGAGATTATCCCTCGTCATGAGGTGAATAAAGAATTTCTTGCTGCCGTTATTGAGACTCTGGAAAGAGGTAAAAAGGTAATTATCCCTTGTTTTGCTGTTGGGAGATCCCAAGAAGTATTGTGTGTACTTACTGAAAACATCAAAGACTACCCAATTTATGTAGATGGTATGATTAATAAAATGATCGCCATCACAGAGAAATATCTTGATGAAGGATGGGTTGACGGTCCTCTAATTGAAAGATTGAAAAAAGAGAAAGTGAATAGTCCTTTCAAATATAGTAACGTATTTCCGATTACACCGGAATTCTATGATAGTACCGGCGAATTTAGAACTTTTCTAGGTAAGGCTAAGGAACCCTTGATCATTGTCACCACAAGTGGAATGATGATGCCTTCCCCACTGCACACCCATCTTAGGTTTGCAGCCCAGGATAAGGGGAATATGATTGCTATAACTGGTTATCAGGCAGAAGGAACTATCGGAAGAGAAGTGTTAGATGGTAAAAGAACAATTCAAGTGAGTGGATGGAATCGCAAAAGTACCTTTGACCTCAAAATTAATGCTAAGGTTCAGCGTTTTGGATTTTCAGGACACGTATCAAGTCAAGGCCTTAAAGACCTAATCTCCACAATTAAGCCAAAAAAGATTATCATGATTCACGGTGATCCCCAAAACCAAGCCGATCTAAAGGACAAGCTAACTAATGGTGTCTTACCAGTCGTTGCCCAGCGGAATATACCCATAAAACTTCAATAAATAAACCAATCGATTAAATAAATTTTAGGAAAAATAAATTCACTTTATTTTGTGTAGATAACATTCTTACTTTTAGAATATGATTTTTCCAGAGTTCCTTTCTGAGTCATTCGCTCCAAGATTTTCTTGGCTAAACTGACTTTAATATTATGTTTTTTAGCTAGATATTGAGGAGTTAGTGAATTTGTTTTCTTTATTTCACCTTCAATTTCTTTAACTAAATCCTTTGTGAGAACTGAAGCACGAATAGTTGGAGTGTATTCATAGATTTTTCCCCAACGTTTTTTCTTCTTGACTGTCTTTTTGTGTTCTGACATTATCCTCCTTTTTCTTAGCTTAATATTTGTTTAAAAAGAATTCAATAGTTCACGCTTGGATTTGTTTGATAACCTAGGTTAGTTTAAATCCTCGAGGTTTTTTAATTCTTGAAAATCATTCAAAGGTCGAAGACTATCTAATTTATTAAACGAGATCAAATCCGATGGCGGATCATCGGCCACCTCAACCAATCTTGATTCTAATGAATGAAGGTCTTTTTTGGGTCTAAGTTGATATTTTGAGATTTCAGAGTAAATCGAGGTGGCAGTATCAATGTGTTCCAAAATAGTTGATTTTAATTTAACCGGAATACTTCCTAAGGAACCACGAGTAACAATCTCATCCATCATAATAATGTACTTGGTTTGTGATATCGAAAGCTCATCCAACGAATGTTTTAGCTGATTTTCGAATTGGTCAATTTGTCTCTGAAAATCCATATCGCTTTTTTTAATCGATTTAACTAGCGTTCGACCCCTTTCATGAATTTGCTGAATTACGACAACCTTTTGTGTTCGAGCTTTGGAATTGAATTCTTTCAAGAAATAATTAATTGTGTCAAGTTCGATTTTTTGATTGCGTTCAAGTCCGGCGTGCTCAACTGATTTAACGTATTTCAAAAAGATTTTTTCAGCTGTGCTTGAAAAGTACCTACGAAATTCTGGAAATGATGAATAGAAAGTTGATTTTTTCATCTTCTGCGTGGATGTTGAAGGTAGGTGATTGAGTAATTTATTTATGACCT
>JACZSS010000398.1 GCA_022574115.1 Candidatus Heimdallarchaeota archaeon
TTTCTTGGCTAAGGAAGATCAAAACCTACCAGCAGGGGGTAAAATAGCTCTCTCGTTTATTTTAGAGGATGTGTTAAAACAATTGTACGAGAAAACTAATAATCCTGCCTATAATGGCGAATTTGACGAGAAGCCAGAATTTAGGAGGTCAAAATATGATTTCTGAGTTATCGAGGATGAACGACGAGCAACTCATCGAGTATTATCTAAAGCTAAAAGTCACACTCTCAAAAACTACTTTACGCAACTATAAGGCTTTATTAAGACAATTTTCCGCGTTTTGTTGTGCTAGAGGACCCAAGATAAGAGATGCGACTCAAATTGATATTGGCGAGTTCCTCAACCAGTTTGAGTACAGATCAACCAAGGACACCTACAGGATCATTCTCAATATTTTCTTCAAATGGATGTTTAAACACCACATGATAGATTGCAATCCCGTAGAAGAGATAAGGATAACAAATGGTAAAAAGAACAAGCAGGAACTGATGAGAGACAGTGATTTCAAGCAAATAGTGTTTAGGTGCGAGGGACTTTGAGAAATTACAATTGTTCAGACCCTTTGGTATTTGGGATTAAGGGCGAAAGAATTGAGAGGACTAAGATTGCAGGACATAAATCTTGATCGAGGGTTGTTATTCGTCTCACATTCCAAAACCATCAATGGTTATCGTTCTATTCCAATTCATCCCAACTTTAAGAGTCTCTTGTCCAAGTATATAACCAGACGTCAAGACATCCAAACAACCAAACCCTGGTTGTTCTTGACCAAACGTGGTACTCAGTTCTCCAAATCTGCTCTTGTGCAATTCATTCATAATCTACAACTTGATCTAGGATTCCACTATAGTTGTCATGACTTTAGAAGAGCCTTTGTGACACGGTTGTATCGGAAAACCACTGATCTTGTGCTGTGTCAACGTCTCGCTGGTCACGCAAGTATCAAAACCATCCGCAGATACATTATAGATGATATTGAAGAGCATATGAGGAAATTCAATGCGTTGAACTTCTAGTTTATTGTACTATTCCATACTACACCTAGAAAATAATATAGTATAAATTACAATAATACATGATCTAGTGTGTAATCATGTACAATTGCACAATTCCGTTTTTCGCGATCTTGTGTGAAGTATAAAAATAATCGATTTACAGATAAATTTTGTTGTTGTCTACTTGAATTATTACTGCTTATGGGTATAATGAATAACCAGTTATGATAGATGATCGATTTATTGATGATGGGATCATTTCAGAATTTGATAATTGGATTATTTGTTTGACTATAATTTTTTAATTTAACTCTGTTTGTGATATTTATGTTGGAAAAGGAGGTAGAATTATATCCCTATGTTTTAAAATACTTGGAAAAGAAATATGATTTCAAGTCAAATTCTGCTGGATACGCGTATTCTGGTGGTGTTCATAAATAATCAGCAAAATCTCTTACTCTGATACATCTTGGTACTCGTGTAAAACCAGATGTATTTGGATTGACTAACGATGGAATAGTAGTTCTTGGAGAGGGGAAAGCACAATGCGGAGGTACTAATTTAGATACTGCCATTGGTCAAGCAGTCACCTATCAGCGATTTTCTCATTATTCCTATGTATTCTTTCCAGATGAAGAATTATCAAAAAATGACCTACTTGAATATGTTAAAGATACTCTAAAAAGACATGGATTGGGTTTACTAACTGTTTCACTAGATGGGTCTGTTAATGATTTGTTAGAGCCCAACTTATCACCATTCTTACGAACAACTAATACTAGTTTATTCTTGAGAACATTTAATCAAGTAGTTTATACTAAAGAACTTTTATCCGAATTGGATCCGTATGAAGATGTTAAAGATAAAGAATTAGAACGTGGCCCCAGAGCTTATCTTATCAGAGATTTTTGTGTATTTTTCAATGAAAATGAGAATTTTCTTAGGAAGAAGGGCATGGAGGAACTTGCAGAAAAATATGAAAAATGGGTAAAAGCAAATTATGATTACGATAAACAAAATGATGCAAATTATTGGACTGCACAGTATGCAGGGGCAAAAACAGGGCTAGAAAAAAGTAGATCATTGGCTGCTATTTATGGAGCAATTTATTTTGAGATGTTTGAATCAAAATCCAATAATAACTTTTTGACTGGATTGGGTCAATCATTAGTAGCAATTAGTGGAAGTAGTACTACTCTTACTTCAAAATTGAGTAAAGAAGAAAGAGCTTTCTTTTTTGCAATTGGTTGGAAATCTCCTCAAGTTAGAAGACTGATTAACGGATTGTATAAAAATAAAGAAAAAAAGGTTGATAGATCTAAAATATTTGAAAATGATCCTGATATTTCTTATTATAAGAAAACATTTTGGCTCCGATCGGAGATATTCACAATAAGTAAGCAATCTTCTTATGAATATGATCCTATTAAATGATCCAAAATTATTAGCAAATCTTGGAATCGATTGGTGGCAGGTGGATTGGTGAGTAATTGTTGTAACAGTGACTACCATACACAGTTTAAAGAAAATTTATTATAATTCCTCTTAACATGAAGAAATCTATGTCACCGGAGGGAGAGGAATTGTCTTCATCAGATAAAGAAAGAATCTCACCAGTTGATTGGAGACAGATTTTACTAAATTATGAAGGTAAATTTACTAATGTGAAGCCGGCTTGGATCCCTGACGAATTAGTATTATCCTGTCTACCAACTCTAGTGAGGACGCACCATGAAAATGATACAGTTAGAGCTGATGGAACTATCATTTTAGTTAAAATGAAAGATTGGACATTTTTAGTAACCGCTGCACACTGTATTTTTGATAACGCAAATGATTTTTCTGAACTGTTCATTGGTTTCCAATCTCAGATTGTCCCTGAACGCTATTTTTTACCACTTAGTAAAATATCAGAAATGGGAGGCAAATGGATTTATGACAAAAATCACGAAAAGGATGAACATGGATTACGAAAGCGCGATATAGCCATATTGCCCATTGTTTTTGAGAAATCTTTTTTGAATCTAATTGTGCATGAATTCTTAGATTCAAAATATCAGATCGAGGGAGGGATTCATTTGAATAATTTTCAAGAAGGAATTCATTATGGTTTTGGAAATGCAATGAGTGGCAAAACAACATCCATTGATCAATCAAAAGCAAAGTCATTAGGTATGACTTTAGATGAAATTCTTAATTTACAAAAAATAGGAATGAATTTATTTCTCCCAATCGCATCTCGCGCTCAAATACAAGACCTAGATCCATATAAAAAGGGGAAAACAATACTCCCTATTACTTCCATCGGTTTACCCGGTTTTAGCGGGGGGCCATTATTTATTAAAAACAATGGGATTCCCAATTTATTTGGAGTAGTTATAAGGACTGGAACAAAAAACGTATTCAATCCAGAAAAAGAAAGTTATGATCGTTATGTAGATGAAAAAACGTCGGTTATAGTTTGGGATGAAGTCATAAAACTAGTAAATGAACAACTTCCTGAATTTGAAGACGAAGATATCTTAATTTTGAAAAAAGAGCATGTACTACATGGTGAAGTGGAATATATTGGGGTAGATGATTTCATTATTAAAATTCCGAAAAATGAAATCCAGAGATATGAGAGTATCTAATTCTCCGTTAGTAAAACTCTTTTTGATATATCGATCGATCAATGGATCAACATAAAAAGTGCAAGTGCGTATTATCAGCCTAATGCGCACTTCGAATAATTCACATCTACTGAAACTGTTTTATCAAATAAAACGACGAGATCTTAAATTGAATTTGGCACAAGCTAGACTCGATCGAAAATTAGATAATGGAGCATGTCAATGACTTAGAGAAATCTCAAGATGTGCTCCGCAT
>JACZSS010000399.1 GCA_022574115.1 Candidatus Heimdallarchaeota archaeon
AAACGGAGCAACAAAGATTAACCAAAGACTAAGGAGTGGAAGAAATACAAGATGCCAAAGATTATTTCAGAGAAAACCATGTTTTTTATTATGAGGTGCACTAGTGGAATGGTTAAAATTTTCATTTTCATACACATTCAATAATTCTGAAATAACACCGGACAATCCTTCCGACCTTGATAAATCAGTAAAAGTTCCATCAGAGGCTGTAAAAATTAGTCCTAGTAATTGATCGCTTCCACTAGTGTATTCATACAAAGCATTATCCAACATCCAACTCCAACCATCTAGAATCACTGACACATAGTCCATGTTATTTGCAATTCTGAAGGATTTTAAGATTCCTGCCATTCCAAAATCGAGATCGAATCTCCCATTTTGCTGCCCTTCAATCTGAGGGAATATAATATGGGTTTCATTTTGTATTTTCTGGTTCAATAACCAAGCGTATCCAGCCCTAATCACATCTTCAAATGACTCATCTTGAATGTCCAGTAACCCCTCGAGGATGCCTGCAACACCAAAGTATCTGCTTGTTCTCCCCTTAAATTCGGAGCGTAATGGATTGAATGACCAGGATCCATCAGTTCTTTGGATTGCTTTCGTCCAGTTTGCAATTTCCATAGCCCAAGTCCTCCAAGCGTCATTTTCGGCGTGTTCAGCAAGCTGAGATAAAACTTTGAACGCTCCAGAATTACCCTCCGCTAGGCCTGTATAGATTTCTAATCCGTTAAGAGCATCATAAAACGGAATTACATTGAATACTTTATCGTCAACAATTTGCTCAACAGTTATTTTTTGGATCCATGTAGCAGCATCTATGGAGAATTCAAGATATTTGTTATCATCCGTAACTTCAAAAATTGTTAGTAATGCCTCGATAATTCCTAAACTCCCAAAAGTCAGATCGGTTAAAGATAATCCCGATGACCGATCTCTATCCGAATAAGAGTATCCCCAGTTCGCGTTTGCGTACAATCCAGACCTTTCAAGTATTAGTTCATCAGCAGCTTCTGAAGCATACGATAAATACGACTCATCATTGAAATATTGGTAGGCTTTAACTAGCACCTTAATAATTCCCGCAGCACCATACTTTTGCCCTGGATAAATATCACTCTGCGTGTACTTGGACCAAGCTGCAATCTTGGTGCCATTGTCTAAGATTATTCTTGATTCCCAAATTCCGTCAATAGCCCTCCAAACTGCACTAATTACCTCATTTCTTTCCATTTCTTTCAAAACAAGGTTCTCATCGTCGAATTCTAAGATTGATATTAGTGTCTCAACTATGCCCGCAGAACCCCAATAAAGCCCGACATAAGACCTTGTATCGTTTTGTCCAAATGTGGGTCGTTGAGCATTAACAGGAACTGTTAGCAGTAACACGACAACGAAGATAACTTTGGATGAAATTTGAGGTTCCTCAAACGACGGGATTGGTCTAATTTTAATAAATTCGTGATGTGTTCAATATGTAATGCTTGAGATTACAGCAAGTAGATTAATAGATAACAATCTTAATTATTAGGAAAATAACCTATCTAATCAATCGGTTCTCAAGTAATAGGTGGTTAATGATGTTTCCTAAGTTTCGGCATAAAGTTATCCTCGCTGGACTAGATTCGGCAGGAAAAACCTCAATTTATGAAAAGGTCATTGAGGGTACTGATGTAACAGAATTGAAAGATATACCACCAACTAAAGGAATTGAACGTAGAAGAAGATTATTCGGGCAAACTGAAATCGTATTTTGGGATTTAGCTGGTCAGTCTATGTATCGTTCAAGTTATATCAAGAATCCGAAAGTATTTGCAGACACGTCCATTTTGATATTTGTTATCGACATACAAGATCACCTGCGTTTTGATGAATCATTGGAGTATTTTCTGCAAATCTTGATGACGATCAAAAATTTCAGTAAGCCTCCACGAGTATTTTCATTATTGCATAAATACGATCCAGACAATATGGGAGCGCTGAAATCAAGACTTTCCGAAGCTTCAAAGATTGTAAGTGAGGTGAATAAAATTCCGTCTTTGGAAGTTAAGAAATATTCTACTTCGATTTACTCAAATACATCAGATTTGATTTTTGACAAAATTATCCAAGAAATGATTCCAGGATACAAGGCGACACCTCGTTCCGAGTTAGCGGATATACAACTTTCTGACACAGAAATGTCAAACGACCCATTGGGTCGTGGTTCGCATCAATCCCAATCAGATGACAAAGGTAATCTTAGTGAGATAGCAACAGACAAAGTTGAGGTTCCAAGTGTGAATCCAAAACAATTGGTGTCTGAAATCAGTGTTTCTACCAAATCGAAAAACCCACCGGATCTCGACGAGTTAAGACTGCAACTCCTATCACAATTGGAAAAAGCGGAAGAAATTTCATCTAAGAAGAATTCCTCAAAACTAAGTGGTGGGTACGATTAATGGATCATCAAGATATGCAGATTTTTGATGAAAGTGAATTTCAATTGCAAACCACTTCATGAAATCTTGATAAATTAATAATGTGTTCAATATCTGACTGTTGAAATTACATCAATTAGATCAATCGATCGGAATATTAATGATCTTCGGCATCATAATTACTATCAATCGCTTCTGTGGTTAGTGAGGAAGAATTGTTGATTCCAAAAATTCAGCATAAAGTTATAATTGCAGGTCTAGATTCAGCAGGGAAGACTTCGATTTATGAAAAAGTTATCGAAGGAACGAATCCTGAAGAATTAAGGGATCTTCCACCTACAAAAGGAATTGAACGACGTCGGCGTTCATTGGACGGCATCGAAATTGTTTTTTGGGATTTAGCCGGTCAATCATCCTATCGCTCCAATTACCTCGCAAATCCTCAAATATTTTTGAATACTTCTATTCTAATATACGTCATAGATATTCAGGATGCGCACAGATTTGATGAGTCGCTGGAATATTTTTTGCAAATATTGATGACCATCAAGAATTTCGATAACCCCCCAAGAGTATTTTCTTTATTGCATAAATATGATCCAGAAAACGTACAAGAACTGAAATCTAGATTATTCGAAGCATCGAGTATGGTTCGGGAGGTAAACAGAATTCCAACATTAAGCGTTAAGAATTATTCGACTTCAATCTATTCAGATACGATGGAGCTGATCTTTGGCAAGATGATCCAGGAATTGATTCCTAACTATATCATCACATCCAAATCAATCGCTGATCAATCTCGTTCTTCAGCGGTTGGTTCAACAGAGGCTGTTATCTCTGAACCGTTTCAGAAACAACCCGAGAATCAGGTTTTACAGCAGAACACAGAACCAACATCAAAACAAGTTCTCTCCGAAATAAGTATCTCGACCGAATCAGAAGGCTCTGTAGATATGAACGAACTAAAAATACAGCTATTTTCTCAGTTGGAAAGAGCGGAGGAGATTTCATCCAACCCAAATTATGATCAGGCAATCAGAAAGTCCGTAAACTATACTGAATTTCATCAAAAATTAGCTGAAGTGATAAATTTAGACACCTCAACAAGTATAGAAAAAACGATTTCTCAAATTGTTGACCCATTAATGGCTAGCCTCACTGATCAGATAGAAACGAAGGAAAAATTTGCAATCGAAAAAGGACTACTGCGCGATATTGAGATTGAATTACTTGACAGATTTAAATCATTCATGGAGCTATTAAAGTCAGATCTTTGGAGTTGTGTAGAAGATTTGGATCTTAACACGTATGAAATTGAGCCCAAATTACCGGTCCTCTTTGAGAGCTTCACAAAAAGGATAATCAATGGTGCAACAATAAACGGAATGATAACTACCGAAGAGCGAAGTATTTTGCATCAAACCATCTCAAAACTCAC
>JACZSS010000400.1 GCA_022574115.1 Candidatus Heimdallarchaeota archaeon
TGACATTCCAAAAAAAGGTCGATTTTTGATCGACTTATAACAAATGGCTTTGTGTCATTTGGATCAAACAGATTTCGTGTTCGTTTTGGGTTATAATATTGGCTCATGGTGTTATTTTATCACATTATTTGATATAATTGACGTATTATGGCATTACACAAACAAATAAAAAATGAAATAAAAGAAGCAATGCTTAAAAAAGAGCGGGTACGGCTTGAGGTTTTACGCGGACTACAGGCGGCTTTCACTAATGAATTAGTGGCTACTAAGAGAAAACCTGATGAGGAGCTTTCAGATGATGAAGCTCTTCAAGTGATTGGGAGGCTGGCAAAACAGCGCAAAGACTCAATTGAGCAATTTAGCAAGGGAGGCAGGGAAGACCTTGTTAAAACAGAAGAAGAAGAATTACAAAAAATGAAAAATCTCGTCCCATCCAAAAAGTTTGGAGAACCCAAAGATATGGGTTTTGCAGCCTTGTATTTGGCCTCTAGAGAAGGACATTATGTCAATGGGACTAATATCATAATTGATGGTGGCAGAACTTCAAGTCTGTAAAATGGATGCCCAGAGTACTAGGATGTTGATCCTTTAGCTCTCTTGGAAATCGATCTGCTTGATAAATTTCTCCATTTTTTTGTGGTACAAAGGATTTAGAGCCATTTTATCGTGCTTGGACCCTTCAACTAACCAAAAAGAATCTGTCTCTTTCAGACTCACTTTATTTGGTTCATAATGGTCTCGGAAATCAAACATTGAATCATCCTGTCCATGAATTAAGAAAATTGGGACCGTAATCGTTTTCAAAACCTCTTCTGGATGCATAATTTCCCACGGAAAATTCCATGGCCAATTCATGATTAACCAGGGAATCCAACCAAATATAATTCTAGGAAAATGCAAATAGTTTAGAAGATCTTTGAACATTACGTCAAAGCGAGTCGCCATTGCTTCACCAATGAGTGCTTTTGTTTCATAATTATTTGCAACAAACAGTGCTGCTATCGAGCCAAAACTAAGACCGTGGATCACTGGCATGCTAATTTTCTCTTCCTGAAGGATTGCAACTGTATCCTCTGCAAAATCAATTGCTTTGGACACTCGGACATATTTGCTTTGCCCATGAGATCTGGCATCAATGAAGACAAGCGAGTATCCGTTTTCCCAGTAAATTTCAGCTCTAGTAACCATTCGTAGACTATTGCGACCCCATGAATGAAGGAGCACTGTCCACTTTACTATAGCCAGGGATGGATTGTAACATAAAGTATAGCGTATTTTATTTAACTTTTTCTTTTCTTGCTTTCCATTATCTAAACCAAATGGAATTGTGTAATTGCGATTTTTGAAATATAATGGATTGTTCAGCATCATAAATAGTGCTATCATTTGAAAGAGCAAAAAGATTATAATGATCGCAATTAACCAAGATTCCATCGGATTGTCCTTTTTTTCAAGTTAAATCTAATCAAGAGTTTAGAAAATTATTGATCTGTGGCTAATAAATTCAAAATTTCAAGACACAAATGGAATCGTTTGATACAAATGATCTAATAATTCTTTCAAAGCAGCTTGAATTAGATCGTTTTGCAGAAATTGAAAAATTACATAAATGGTGAACTAGTTGATCCAATTGATGGTGAGTTCATTGATAATTTTAACCCGTCAAATGGCCAAGTCTACAGCCTGATTCCCAATTCGAACGCAAAAGATGTAGAGATTGCAATTTTTGCCGCTGGGAATGCGTTTCGCTCATGGTCAACAACTCCGGCGCGAGAAAGGTCCAATATATTATTAAAAATTTCAAATGCTATAGATGCTAAACTTGATGAATTAGCTATTGCAGAATCCCGAGATAACGGAAAGCCTGAGTGGCTGGCTAAATTGGTTGACATCCCTCGAGCAAGAGATAATTTCCATTTCTTTGGAACTGGTTTAATGCATTTTGCCTCCGAGTCACACGCGATGGAGGATCGAGCTTTAAATTACACTTTGAGAAAGCCAATTGGTATAGTCGGCTGTATTTCTCCTTGGAATTTACCTCTCTATCTATTTACCTGGAAGATTGCACCTGCGATAGCGGCAGGAAATTGTGTTGTTGCTAAACCATCGGAAATTACTCCAATGACTGCTTACATGTTATCTCAGATTTGCATTGATGCTCGCTTACCACCTGGTGTACTCAATATCATTCATGGGCTGGGTCCGAACGTTGGAGAACCAATAGTCAAAGATCCTCGGGTAAAGGCTATCTCATTTACTGGGGGGACTGTTACAGGTGCAAGAATTGCCTCAATTGCAGGACCGATGTTTAAGAAAATGTCACTTGAGTTGGGAGGTAAAAATCCCAATGTCATTTTTGCCGACTGTGATTTTGATAAAATGATTGAAACTTCTCTGAAATCATCTTTCAGAAATCAGGGCGAGATCTGCCTCTGTGGTTCCCGTATATTCGTTGAAGAATCGCTGTATGATAAGTTCAAGGAAAGATTTGTTGCTGAGACAAAGAAACTTACAATAGGCGATCCTAAAACACAAGTCGATCTTGGTGCTATTGTTTCAAAACAACATTTTGACAAAATTCTTTCATATGTCGAGTTGGCAAAAGAAGAAGGTGGAACAGTTCTTGCTGGTGGTAATCCTGTCAAACTGGGTGGAGATTTAAGTGAAGGTTGGTATATAGAGCCGACGATCATTGAAGGGTTGGATGCGTCTTGTAGAACAAACCAAGAAGAAATCTTTGGTCCAGTAGTTACCATAATGCCGTTCAAAACTGAAGAAGAGGTTTTGGAATATGCAAACAGTGTGAAATATGGTTTATCCGCTACTATCTGGACTTCTGATCTTACTCGAGCTCATCGGGTAGCTGCAAATATTGAAGCTGGCATAGTATGGATCAATTGTTGGCTGGTCCGCGATCTCCGAACTTCATTCGGTGGAATGAAAGATTCCGGTGTAGGTCGCGAAGGAGGTTGGGAAGTATTCAAATTCTTTACCGAACCAAAAAGTGTAACTATTCAATTGGCTTAGGATTATGTTATATCAATTGATTCATCCGTTCAATGATTGTCCGGAGATGTAAAGTCTAAGTTATTCTAACTCTGGATAGTTTTGCTTGAACAACCGTGTTAATTTTTTGATTGATGGAAGGTTAACGTTTAGAACTGAGCAGATCAGTATTACTAATATTATGACGAAAACACGCAAAATAATGACTAATTGATTTGCTATATTCATCCTATTGTTGACAATTTTAAAAGAAGTAAGACTAAATTACCAACAATGAAAATCCCGAAATCTGTCACGCCCTTACAAACTACAAATCCAGATTTTCTACATGATCCTTACAAATTTTTTGAGAAACGAAGACAAGAACTGGGGGGGGAGGATATAGGTCTGGTCAACAACATGCAATACTCAATAGTGGGATTTGATATGGGAACGAAAATGTTGCGGAACAATAACTTTGGCCGAGAAGATATGGCAAACAATCCTATGTTTAAGCAGATGGTTCTCGCAAATCCTTTCATGCAGGTTACAAGTGAATGGATGTTAATGCGAAATCCTCCAGATCATGGACGCTTGCGTAAGTTGGTTAACAAAGCCTTTACACCAAAAACTGTCAGAGATCTTGAACCTAAAATTGAATCCCTTGTGGAGGAATTAGTCAGTGGTATCAAGAAAAATCAAGAATTTGATCTAGTAGATACTCTCGCATACCGTCTGCCGGTTAATGTGATTTCTGAAATGTTAGGAATACCAAAGGAAGATCAGTATTTATTTAGGGACTGGTCAAAAAAGTTTGTGCTAAGCTTGGACAATCGAGAACCAACACCTGCAGAACTCATTGAG
>JACZSS010000401.1 GCA_022574115.1 Candidatus Heimdallarchaeota archaeon
GGGTCACTTTCTAAGACGAACACTAATCGCTGCCGGTTCCTCTGTCAAGCATTTTGAGAAAATGGGGTTGTCGTGTATAGTATTCCCACTGCCACTCGGCGCTTTTTTGTTTATACTTGATACCTGATACATAATACTTGATACCTAATACATTTTTTTCTATGTCTACTAAAACATCAAAAAATGAAAAATCTCAATTAATTGAGCGGCCGCCGGTCGTTGTTGTCGTTGGTCATGTTGATCATGGTAAATCCACTACAGCGGATTATTTGTTGGCAAAAGCAGGGCTTATGTCGGCTGAAACCGCTGGAGAAAAGCGAATGACTGATTCTGATGAAGAAGAACAGGAGAGAGGGATCACCATTTTTACGTCAGTTGTTATTCTGAGTTATGATTATGTGATGAAAGATAAGGATGGGAATGAAAAGGAGGAAACCTACCTTTTCCAGATTAATGATACTCCTGGTCACCTCAGCTTTACTGGGGAAGTTTCCCGAGCGCTACGAGGCTCAGATGGTGCGGTAATTTTAGTCGATGCACTTGAAGGCATGATGACTCAAACTGAAACGAACATTCAGCTAGCAGTTGGAGAAGAAGCCTGTAAACCAGTGTTATTTATCAACAAAGTTGATCGATTAATTGCAGAATTACGATTAGATCCTGAGCATGTAATGGGAAAATTGGATATTATTGCTAGTCAAGTAAACATTATGGTGAAAAAGCTAGCACCAAAAGGATTGGCCAAGGCTTGGAAGATTAGTTTCAAGAACAATTCTATCGCTGTAGGTTCCGCTAAGGATGGATGGGCTTTTACCGTAGAGATTCTTGTCCAAAAAGGGCTGAAACCATCTGAAGTTTTCCAAAAGTACAAAGATGACAACAAATCATGGTTGCGGGAAAACCTTCCCTTAGATGATGCATTACTTCGAATGGTTATTCAACACATTCCTAACCCAGGGGAATCTCAAAAGTACAAAATTCCACTGATCTGGAAGGGAGATTTGGAGTCTGAAATTGGTCAATCTTTACTTAACTGTGATCCCAACGGCCCGTTACTCGGCATGATTACGAAAATCTTCATTGACCCTAGAAGTAAACGCCCAACGTTAATTGGTCGTGTTTTCTCGGGTACGTTAAGGAAGGATGATGTCCTATATCTTATCAATAGACGTCAAACAAAGAGAATTAAGCGGCTCGGAGTAATGGAACTTACCGATATTCTTGAAGTGCCTGAAATTCCAGCGGGTAATCTCTTTGCATTATTCGGTTTCATTTGTCCAGCAGGTGAATCATTTTATCGGGATGGATTTGAGGTTTCTGGATTTGATAAAATCGCATATGCTGCAGAACCAGTTGTGTCTCGCGCAATTTCTCCCAAAATAGCTACAGATCTGTCAAAACTTAGCGATGTAGTCAATACGTGGATTATGGCAGATCCTACGGCAAGCTATGAGCTTGACCACAAAACGAAGAAGATCGTTCTTAGTGGAATCGACCCACTTCAGCTAGAAATATTAATTTCAAGAATAGATGAGCAAGTTCCTTTGAATATTTCTGATCCGATTGTTGTCCATCGAGAATCCATAACAAAACAATCAAGAGTCTATACTACCAAGTCTAACAATGGACACAATCGAATCACAATGCAAATTGATCCTATTTTGCCTGGTGTTGCTGATGCCCTAAGAGATGATAAAATAGATCCTTATATGGAAAGGAAAGACCGTGCAAAAGTGTTGGTAAAAGCATCTGAAGGTGCTTGGAAAGAAAACTTTACCAGAGGATATTGGGCTCATTCCGGATCAAATCTGTTAATTGAGAATACGAAAGGTGTTCAACGTTTAGATCGTATCAAAGAATTCATTATTCAATCATGGATCACTTTTACAAAGAAAGCAACTCTGGCAGGAGAACCATTACAAAATACAGTGTTCACAATTACTGACGCAACAGTACATGTGGATCCCGCACACATCGGTGTAACCGAGATTGTGTCAATGGTATCATCGGCTTGTAATCTTACATATTTGTCCTCAAAACCACGATTACTTGAACCCCTGATGCGAATTGAGATCAAAACACCTCCCAACTATGTTGGTGCATTGACTGGTTTACTGACACAAAAACGTGGTATCATTGAAATCATTTTAGAGAAGGCAGGTTCAAGCATCTTAAAGGCTCTTATTCCAACAGTCGAAACAATCGAATTGGCAGATGATATTCGGGGAGCAACAGCAGGGAGAGGATTCTTTGGATACACTTTTGCAAAGTTTGAAGATGTGCCAGCTCATCTGTTTGACAAAACAGTAGAAACCATTCGTGTTAGAAATAAATTGAAACCTGAAGTACCAACTCAATCAACATGGGAACGATTTATCTATAAGAGGGGCTAAGTTCCACTTCCACCTTTTCCCTTGTGTCTGAGTTGCAAACTAAAATTTTTAATTCCTTGGTTCTTCTCCTGGTTGAATTAGTTTTATGTTTGAAAGATTACGAATCGATTGATTAGATCCGGCTAATTTTTTCATAATAATACAACGTAGTGTCTATATTTAGCGATCTCACACCAACAAGGATGTTTTCTTAATATTTTGGCAATGTCGCTTCAAATTAGAAAGCCTCAAGAATCCTGGGATCAAAATTATCTATCAAAAGATTCTACTTAACAACCGAGATGAGTAGCCATAGTTGTTCCATATATTCTTAATCAGCAAGAATGCCCCTTCTCAAATGCAACTATACATGTCGGATCGGGATCTTGAAACTGTCGTCATTGTCGATCAATCCAGGACAAAGAAACAGCTCTACCCCAAGACGTATCAGAGCTTGGGGTAACTAGGTGATTTGTAAATCAGATGGAGGTTCTCAATAGATATCGATCTTATTGTCTCTTCTTTATCTTAATACTCGCTTGGAAAAGAGCGAACATTGATAAAATAAGCCAGAATTCAAAACCTGGAAGTCCACCTCCATCACTTGTGTCGCGAAGGGAGGAATATTTTTCATCTATTGCAACTAATCCAAGTTGTGTGCCTTGACTTTGCACTCCTACCTTGGGGTCCCAAACAATGTCTTGCAAATTGGTACCATTAAATGAGAAATACATGGTATTACTAGTTTTACCTTCCTCAAGATCCTCATCTGGATCATCCGATTCTGTCAGTGCAGATGTAATAACGGTTACATTAGATCCGTCAGCAAGAGCATATTCTGCCCATGAGAAAAATCCTTGAGCTGCCGCGTTTCCAATGAAAATCTCAGCCTCATCGGTTCCAAATCCAGAAGTTTCCTCTGTAGATTCATCTCTCTGCTCAATCTCTGCTTCAGTCTCTACTTTTGCTTTGATAGCTAATTTAGAATCAGATGCAGTATAGGGAAAATCAAGAATCTTCAGATCCATTTTAAGGGAGTTAGGAGTTAGTGTGGCATTGCCGAGATCGGTAATTGACCCCGATATTCTTAGAATGATCGAAAACACGCCATCGGATGTCGTTGCGGTAAATATATTAACTTCGGCACCATCAATCGTTGTGACTGTCCAGACAATGTCGTTCCAATCTGTTTCTCCAATTTCATAGATAAAGACTTCCTCACCAACTTGATAGCCATCTGAGGTTCCATTATCAACATATTCAATAATTTGTTCAAATTCAACTTCAAATTCAAATTCAGCTTCTAGCTTATCTGTTTCTGTTGAGTACTCAAGCTCAATTTCTGGCTCTTCACCACTTTCTGCTCTGAATTCGATTTCAAACTCGTCCTTATTGTCTCCAAATTTTAATTGAGATTCGATTTCAACTCTGTCTGGTTCAACGCTTATAGTAAGCTCTCTTTCGTACGCATCAT
>JACZSS010000402.1 GCA_022574115.1 Candidatus Heimdallarchaeota archaeon
ATTCCTGTTGAAATTAAAGTTGATCTTGGTCTAGTAGGTTTTTCCTCAAAACCTACAACAACATTGTTCTCAACTTCAACAACACCATACTTTTTTGCTAATTCCATATCCTTTACATCATGCAATACAATTATATTAGATTTTACTTTTGAAAATAAAGTTGTAACGTCTTGCAATGAAAAATCAAAAATATTATCACCGGCTATAACAATTATATCTTCACTTATATTTTTTGTATTAATGTTAATCACCAGTTTCTTGGTAAGTTTAATATGGTCTAGTTATATTAAGAGAATCACTTACATTTTTTTGGAACATCGACCTACAGTTTTCTAGAGTCACTAGAACTATAGCCTCTTCTACCACAATCTGACGAAAAATGGACTTTCTGACAATATTTTACAATAGATAATCAAGTAATTTATTTTAATTTCAATAATTGACGAAGACATTTCATTTGCGAGACAGCCGAGTCTGTGTTCTATTGGGTTGGAGCAACTAGCCTCAATGTAAATTCTAGTTTTCTTTAACTATACTTATTTAAAATATAGGACGATATGGCTAATGAAGTCTTATAATTATTAATCTTTTGACATGGTAATGTGTATCATTAATTGGCTCAAGAGTTGTAGGATTAGTTTGCAGAGGGTTTATAATGGATGAGGAAAGGCAGTACGATAAGGATCTCTCCGATCAAATATTTTCACGTTTATCTCATCCAATAAGAAGAAAAATACTTTTAGA
Organism: Candidatus Heimdallarchaeota archaeon; assembly: GCA_022574115.1. Lineage (GTDB taxonomy): Archaea > Asgardarchaeota > Heimdallarchaeia > Heimdallarchaeales > Kariarchaeaceae > LC-2. The sequence goes on from JACZSS010000402.1 coordinate 745, forward strand.
AATGTATAATAACAAAGGAATAAGTTACTCTCATTTATCAAAAGAATGGAAGATTGGAACAGGAAGTATATACCATCACTTAGCAAAATTAGCGCCGTATATTAAAAAAAACCAACAAAACACTTATGAACTGTCAACTAAAGGAATTGAAATCTGTGAATGGTTGTTGAATTCCAAAATTGGTAGAGCAAAGGTTACTGAAATCAATGGTTTTACTAGACTCAGCCAGCAATGGATTTTATTTGCCGAACAGAAAATAATCCTTCCAGTAATAGTAGCTTTATCATTCTTAGCTAGTGTCTTGCTAGTGGATAACGGTTTAATTCAAACTGGACCCATCGTACTCCCAATAACTTCAGAAATTTCGCTTATCGCATCTGGTCTAATTTGGGGTTTAATCACGATCTTATACATATTTCTTATCTACGGGCTTAGTAATTTACTAAACAGAGGTGAACCATTTAGTGTCCTTAATGCATTCAGAGTTTACATTATAGGGGCTTCACCGCAAATATTGCTAATCTGGATGCAACTCTTTTTCTTCAGATTGGCTCAAATTGATTTAACAACGAATCTATTGCTTATTATGAATATTTTGAGCCAACTCCTTTTTTTAATCTTTTTAACATCGTCCTTATTTATTTACTCGGGATTTTCATTCGAGAGATCTATAATTATAATTTTAGGAATATTATATCTGCACATTTCAGTTACTGCAATATTTTTGGTATCATAGCTACTTGAGCTGTTGTTTCATCAATGATCATAATTATTTAGTCCTGAACTAGTATTTTTCTAAGAGACAAGTAATCTTAGTATTTTCTAGATAGCAATTAGAATTGGGTTTAAACGATTCTCAAAATTATGTAATTCAATGAGAGAAATGTACAATATTTTAAATTAATTATGCATAAACTTAACAATTACTGAATGTAGTTGATTCATTAGCCTCTTGTTTGAAATATGCAGAGATGGAATCTAACTTCTTACTTGAACTTCTTGCTTCCTATTGACCTTCACTTACATGGCCTCCAATATAACTGGGCTCATATCCACATCTGTGTCGACCACGCAGCGAATAGATCCATCAACATTGCCGTTTTTTGTTGATTAACAAATAATTCTCAAAATTCCCTGAAATTTAAAAAAATACGACAAATTTCCCCATTGCATGTTCACAAATACTATATAAGATTCACATTACAGATGTAATTATGTCAGAACAGCCAGATAGTAATGAAATTAAATCGGGAAGAGAGAAGTTAGCTCACGTAGAAACAAGACCAAGTTCTTCTGCCAAACCAATTTTCAAATGTCAGGATTGTGAATATATTGAAGAAATTCCTGCAGATATTTTGAAAAAGATGGAGAATGATGAAGTATTCGAAACTCCAGCTCATCATGACCAACCAATGCATATCAGCGTTATCGAATAAAGTAGTAAATTTTGTACCGTCGAATATTCAAACTAAATTTTTGATTATGGGTATTATCCAAGTCATCACATAGTGTCTTCATCGTTAAGACTTTTGAAATAATGGTTCGCATTTAAAATTTCGTTGTTTATCGATATCAAGAGATCTTCTTAAACTCAGCTCGATCTTTAAGCTATTATTGTCTCAAATTTTGATTTTCAAAATTTTCCCAAATCTAGTTCTTTACATTTATTTGTTGCGATTTAAATACGCACAATAATATTTAGAAGATCAGCCAGTTCTGGTTAATGAAGAGGAATTCCATTTACTCAAATGTGAGTGCGTTATTTCTCAATTGATAAATTGGATAATTTAATTTAAATTCAACCGTTTTTTCATATTATTCTGATAATCTACCCCCCAAAATAGTTATTGAACCTCCAGAGTCTGGTTATGATGCCGGTGGTAGAGCAGATATTACTATAACCGCAAACGTGTTTGATAATGGAACCGTTAGTGATGTTGAAATATACTTTAGGTTTAATGATTCTTCACCATGGAGCATTATGACCATGTCCCTCGTAGATGACGATACCTATTCATCGGCAGTGCCGATTCCAACGGGATTTGGTAATTTAAGCTATTGGATAAGAGCGGTTGATCTTACAGGACATCAGTCTCAGTCTAATGTCTCTTGGATAGAGTATTTTGATGGTCTAGGCCCCATTGTGGTCATTGTCATTCCCGATTTAACAAGCCTATTTGATGCTCAAGGATCAAGTTCAGTTACTGTGAATGCAAATATAACTGATGATAGCTCAGTAATCGACTCTTTGTTGTCATTTAGATACGAAGAAACTGGAGAATGGATAGAACAATCAATGAATTTTGATCTAAACATCGGTCTGTATGTGTCAATGATTCCGCTGATTTCGAAGAATGGGACGGTCTATTTCATGATAAGAGCCACAGACGGGACTATGATTACCAGTGAGTCAGAAATCTTTGTACTTAATTATCATAATGCAAATCCATCAACTGATTCGCTTGTTCCATTAATTGCTATTTTATCAATTGGAGGAATCGCCTTGGTTGGTCTTACATTTGTTGTACTGCGTCGGATGGGAAAGATACCCCAGAGCATTTTAGATCGGATGGGTAATTTCAGGAGGCGATTTTCTAGGAAAAAGGATACAAACCAATGAAAATTCAACTGTACCAAAGATATTTGGTGATTGGTTGATCATCGATCGATCCAGTCAATATCTTAATTGATCGTGTTATCAATTAGTAATGTAATTGATTATTCTGTAATTTTAGTAATTTTAGTTTTATTGTCTAAAAGAGTATTAGTCTGACAGCTCTGAAGAAGCTTCTTAAGGCAGCTTGTCAACCTCGACTTGGTATAAAGTGGCTAGAAGAAAGCTCAAGTTGGATCGTAAGCAACTTGAGCGTGACATTCTTCAAACCATTTTGCCTTCATTTACTACAGACCTTCATTACAGCTACGAAAACAGAATGGTCTGGTTTCTATGGATTTATGTCTTAGCACCTTGCAAGTCACAACTTTAACTGGAACCAATATCCAGCAGGCAGTAGAGGTCATCAGTGAAGAACGAGAGGAGATGGAAGATGAGTATCATTTTTTGGGCGTCAAATTCAGCAAAAAGGCGATGCCCCATCCC
>JACZSS010000403.1 GCA_022574115.1 Candidatus Heimdallarchaeota archaeon
CCCTACTACACCATCCGAAAGTTGGCGGAAGTTTGATGTCCGGTATGTCCGTTTTTCAGCCCCATCCGGACATCCGGACGCGTAGTGAATCTGCGGTTTCTGACCTGATTTTGGTGATGTCCGGCGATGTCCGGCCCACCGGACATCCGGACACCCCACCTAACCCATTGATTTTATTGATGATTTGTAATATTTAATATTTTTATTACGATTTTCGATGTTTTACTTGTAGCTCCAGCAGTAATTTTGTCTCTTTACCTGCTAATATACGGTATTGAAATGGCTTTAGAAGAGAGACGGCGAGAAATTGCCATTAAGAAGGTACAAGGAGCTAACAGTAGACAAATTTTCAACGAACTTAGAAATGAAGCCGTGATACTGTTTTTGATTGGTAGTATCATTGGTAATTTTGGTGGAATGTTGGGAGCGTGGTTAATCAGCTCTGCCGCTGGTTTCCTCAAATTCCAAGTTTCCAGTATTAGCGATTTTAAGGATTTCATTACATATGATCAATCAACCCTTACTTGGACCAGTGTAATTGTAGGATTGATCCTCATTCTTCAAATTTACAAGAAAGGTAGAGCTTTCATAGATCAAGAGGTTAGTGAGGCAGTTCAACGCTATGAAGAAGCCAAAGTGGGTTTCTTGAGACGGAATAAACTGGATATCGTATTCTTTGTGATCGGAGCAACAGGTGTCGCAATATCAATCTTAGATCAACAATTTGGCATTACATTCAATCTAAGCTTTCTCTTTCAGCTATTAATAAATGGCCTTGGTCCTTTCTTTTTCTGGATAGGTGGCGCATTAGTCGGGGCCAGAATTTCTAAAAAAGTACCATTGAAGTTCGAGGGGATACTCCTTTCCGTCGCCTTTTTCAAGGATATTAAAACCATCCTTCGAAGCGGATTGCTCAGAAGAGGAGAAACTGATCGACTAGCAATTATTATTGTTCTGACCTTATCAATTGCTACTCTTGCTGCTGCACAAGGCATAACAGACGAGCAACATTCGATCCGTACATTGGAATGGGAAGTTGGAAGTGATTTTCAAGTAAACTATGCCATACCTGGTAATTATGCGGATCTAATAGCTAATCTCGAAATCAACTCAGCCAAACCTGTCCAGTCGGTTCTACCATTGGGAATCGGCCCTGCTGTAACTATCTTGAACCGAGCGTTTGCTATATTTGGACTCGATTCGAATTCCGAATATGCAAATTTACAGGATGAGAAAAGCACGGGTATATGGCACGATGACGCTTTTGATTCATTAACCACATCTGAAGCATTAAAATTATTAAATGATAATCCGCTAGGTATTTTTGTTTCCGGAGGTATCCTAGGGGATATAATAGCCGATGTTAATGATCCAATTGACCTTACAGTGGTGGTCGCAACTTCTATTTCCGTGATACAAGACACCAAGGATCTTAAGGTAACTATCCTAGGGACCGTTGATCATGTACCCGGTGGGTTGGGAGGCGAAACGATTATTACCTCTCCACTGGTGATAAATAGACTCACTTCTTTGACCACTGGTCACCCAGAAACATTTTTCGATACTTCGCCAATGAATGCAAGCAAGTATCTGCTCAAAATGAAAGAGGGCAATTCTATGTCAGACAGTGACATTAATCTCATTAAGGAAGTGTTTAGACAAGATCCAATATTTACCTCGCATAGATCTCTGAAAAACGAAATCGATGATTTCCAAGCTGGTGGAAGTTCATTCGGTATTCCTGGGTTATTGTCCCTTAACTTTATTGTATCCGTAAGTGCCGCAATTATATCTACATTCGCTTTCACTGCTATTCTAATGGAACGAAGAAAAGGAGAATTTGCCGTTCTAAGAGCCATCGGTGCCAAAAAAGCCCAAATTTACAAGATCGCAATAGGGGAAAATATCCTGTTTGTTACCACATCAGTCATTTGGGGAATAATCATTGGTTCAGGAATCATCTATTTATTCAATGGTATTTTCGTTGCCTTTAATTTCATCCTGGGCGGGGGCCCACTGACAAGACAGATAATCTTCCCGTGGGCTAGTATTATCTTAATAGGGATAGTGACTACGATAGGAATGCTTTTGGCGACTCTTCTATCAGTCAGAGGTGCTGCCAAACAGGATTTATCTGTTGCTACGAGGGTGGTCTGATGAGCGAAACAGACAGTCTAATGTATGCAAGAGGTATATTTTCAATATACAAAGGGAAAGGGGGATCTGCTAATGTTGTTGCACTCAAGGGTATCAATCTGGATATAGAACGAGGAGAGTTCATCGCAATTGTTGGGCCATCTGGAAGTGGAAAATCAACTTTAATGAGATGCCTGGGTGGATTGCAACATCCGTCTGCTGGAGCAGTGTTTATTGATGGTCAAGACATAACTAAATTGGATGAAGATAATTTAGTTCCGTTCAGAAGAGAAAAAATTGGTTTTATTTTTCAGGAAGGTAATTTACTCGAATCGATCTCTGGGTATCAAAATGTTGTTCGAACCCTTAGATATTCAGGAAATAGTTACTCATTTTCAAGAAAAAGAGCTAATGAAGTCCTAGCTTCCTTAGGCATGACTTCTCGAATGCACTCCCTCCCAAGAAGACTTTCAGGAGGTGAAAGACAAAGAGTCTCAATCGCTCGCGCTTTGGCAAACGGCCCGAGTTTAATAATTGCAGATGAACCAACCGGTAATTTGGACTACGAGAACACTGATAATGTGATGGGACTTTTCAGAGATCTTCATAGCGATATAAATACATCATTCCTGATGGTTACTCACAGTCAGCATGTGGCCACATATGCAGATCGGTCTGTTGAACTACGTGATGGAAGGTTTACAAGCCAGCATACCGAAATCGATGTCGATGATTTAATAGCCAGTCGTGAAGTGATTATTGGGGATGATGGTACTTTAACCCTTCCACCAGAAATGTTAGCCCTATTGAGCCAATACGGAAAACTCTGGAGCTTTTCTGCAAACTTTGATGACGACCATCCAAAAATTGTCGCTGTTCCAGCAAGTTCCAGCGCCGAAATCGGGAAATGTCCTGTTTGCGGAGATCCTGTAACTCCTGATATGGCATTGTGCAAGAACTGTGGGGCTCAACTCAGAATTTAAACTCGAAATTTGTTTACCTGTTTTTCGGTACCTTTGATCTTTCTTCTCTACATTAATACTTATATGTGAGAACACCAAAATTAATTTATGACGGAACAGTTGTCTGAATTATCATTTGACGAGATGTATAGGATTTATAGCTCAAATAATGAAGCGTTTAATGGTCTGTTCTTCATGTGTGTTAAGACGACAAAAATATATTGCAGTTCCTCTTGCAAGGCTAAATTACCATATAGAAAGAATGTTGAATTTGTCTTTGAAAAAGGACATGCAATAATCAAAGGGTATCGCGGTTGTAAGCGCTGTAGGTCGGAATTTTATCCTAATACCGAACCAGATTGGTTTAAACCGGTTAAGACCTATCTTATTGAAAACATGTTTACTAAAATCAGAGAAGAAGAATTAGAGAAGATAGGTAATGTAAATATCTCAACCATACGACGATATTTTAAACATTATTTACTTGAGACTCCATCAAGCTATCATCGTAAAAAGCAACTCAAACATGCTTATCGCAGAATAAACAAGGGTGAAGACTATCGTAATATATTATTTGAATACGGCTATGAGTCTGTCAGTGGGTTCCGAACCGCTTTCCACAAAGAATTTGGACACAATGTGGGGTTAATTAATGGAAAATAAGATCATACACCGGATAATTGAGACTTCTATAGGGAGTATGACCGCTGCAGTCTACACCGATAACCTCGTCATG
>JACZSS010000404.1 GCA_022574115.1 Candidatus Heimdallarchaeota archaeon
TATGACATCAGCATTGGCAAATATCTCATCAGTTGCAGCTTTATCTCCTGCTTCCCAGTGAAAAATGTGATTGTCCGTTTTCCCTTCTTTGTCGGTTCTTAATACTGTAGCACCTGGTTCCAAGGCTTTCCTAGGGTCCATGATTGGGGTCATAGGTTCATATTCTATTTCCAAAGCAGCGACTCCGTCAGCGGCGGTGTATCTGTCAGTAGCAACAACTGCAGCCACTTCTTGACCTTGATACATTACGGTATCTAGCGGAAGTACCATTTGGGTATCAGACATTAATGTTGGCATCCAATGCAAATTATATTCTTTCAATGTCTCTCCGGTTATTACTGCTGCAACACCTGGTGTGGCAAGAGCTTTTTCCGTATTGATACTTATGATTTTCGCGTAAGCATAAGGACTTCTTGCGATGGCCATATGAACCATTCCTGGTAATTTGACATCGTCGACATAATTTCCTTTTCCTCGAATAAATCGAGCATCTTCTTTCCTTTTGATGCTGTGACCCATCCCGCCAATCTCAGCACTTGTTTTGTGATAACTCATTCTGTTGTTCCTCCGTTAGACATCTTATTTGATGCATATTGAATTGCTTTGACTATATTTACATAACCTGTACACCGACACAAGTTGCCGGATATACCATAGCGAATTTCTTCTTCATTGGGTTTCGGGTTTAAGGTCAGTAACTCAACTGACCTCATCATCATTCCAGGTGTACAAAAACCACATTGTAATCCATGCTCTTCTGTGAATCCTTCTTGCACAGGATGAAGAGCGCCTTCAGTAACTAGTCCCTCAACGGTACTAATCTCTTTTCCATCTACCTGCACTGTAAACATAGTACATGATTTAACTGATTTGCCATCGACTAACACTGTGCATGCACCACAGTGTGAAGTTTCGCATCCGATATGCGTACCAGTTAAGTTTAAATTTTCCCTAATATAATGGACCAAGAGCAATCTCGGTTCCACATCAGAAGTAGTTTCTGCTCCATTAACTTTTATTGTAACACTTGTCATTTTACATATCTCCATTGGCCCTGCTTACGGCCGATTTTAATGCTCTTCCAGTTATAACCCTGAGAATTGATTTTTTATATTCTTCAGATCCCCGTAGATCCTCGGTTGGGTTGGAATCGTCTGATGCCAGTTGGGACGCTTCTTTGATAAGTTCATCAGTAATTTGTTTACCCAGGAGTAGATCTTCTGATCGTTTTGCTCTCAGGGGTACGCTATCCACATTGGTTAATCCGATGCCGATGCTTCTACATGTACCGCTATCATCCAAGCTTAGCTGAACAGCGACACCAGCCGCAGCAAAATCGCCGATTTTTCTTTTTATTTTAATATACGAACCAGCGCTTTTTCCAGATGGGATTGGAATTTTTAGCTCCTTTAAAATTTCATTTGGTTTTAGCGAGGTTTCGAAAAAACCCTCAAAGAAATCATTTATGTCTACTGACCTATCTCCTTCAGGACCAGCAATGACTACTTGGGCTTTGAGCGCTATCATAGTTGCCGGATGGTCATTTCCTGGATCTCCATGAGCCAGATTACCACCAACCGTAGCTAGATTCCTAATCTGTGGATCTGCTATCGTTTTCGCAGTCTCTGCTATTATTCCGTATTTTGATTTAATTAATTCCGATTCTTCTACAGCTACCTCTCGTGTAAGAGTTCCAATTCTTAGAAAGCCATCTTCTTCTCGGATGTATTCGAGCTCAGAAATACCGTTAATATCTACAAGATACTTAGGAGCTGCTAATCTCAATTTCATCATTGGGATTAAACTCTGACCTCCAGCAAGGATTTTTGCATCCTCACCATGAGTTTGTAGCATACTAAGGGCCTCCGTAATTGAAGTAGGCCTTAAATATTCAAATGCTTCTGTAATTATTTTTGTCTCACCGTCCAGATTAAATTTTGACTTACCGATAGTATGATTCTTAACTCAACTTGTCTGCTCAAAATTTTCGACATTTCTCACAATAATTTTTGAATTTAAAAGAGTATTCGACAAATCTTATTCCGATCAAATTAGTTGAGAATGCTCATTAAGCCTTGAGTCTTGAAAATTACAATTAAATACAAAAACAGACTTAATTCCGTTTTAATTGTAAGATCGATCAATATTCCATATTTGAGTACAACGATGCTATTCAGCATTCATGGATTGATTTCAACTAATTTTTTCTGTCAAAATTACTAGACCTTCAATCAGAATTATATAGGACTTGTTTTGATAAATTGTAAATGAAAAAAACAGTTCTTTTGCTTGGAAGTGGAGGTAAAGAACACGCTTGGGCTCTCGCCATAAAAGAATCTGATGCTGAAATTATATCTTGGGCACCTAAAATTAATCCTGGAGTTGCCGAACTCTCGATTGGGATTATTGAAGCTGGATACGAAAAAAATCGTGATTTAATTGAACCGTGGATTGAGTGTATCGATTTAGTAATTATTGGTCAGTGTCAACCGATGCTAGACGGAATTGGTGATTGGTTTGAAGAGCTGGGTAAGAAAGTTTTTAGTCCTTCAGCAAAAAATGCCATGATTGAGGGTAGTAAAGTCTACCTGCGTGAATTTTTACATCGCAATAACATTGACGGAAACATAAATTTCACTGTTTGTACATCAAAGCAAAATATTCAAAATGCATTTGACAAAACATTAGAATTAGCGATAAAACCAGATGGACTAACTGGAGGAGATGGAGTTAGGGTATTTGGTGATCATTTTAAATCAAAAGACGAAGCAACGGTTTACGCAACGAAATTACTTCAACAAGATGGAATAGTCTTACTGGAACAATTGATAACGGGAATTGAATTTTCGCTTCAAGGATTTGCAGCTGGAAATCGAGTAGTTTTTTTACCACTCGTCAAAGATTACAAACGCGCTTATGATGGAAATAAGGGTCCAAATACCGGTTCAATGGGTGCATGCTCATTTGCGAATCATGGACTCCCTTATTTGAGCTATGACGATTATGAAAATGCAAAAAAAATAATATGCGAGGTATTAGAAGCCTTGGAGCGCGAAAATGGACCATACAATGGAGCGATCTATGGACAATTCATGGTGACTGCGGATGGTCTGAAAATTATTGAGTTTAATGCTAGACTAGGGGACCCAGAAGCAATTAATACCTTGGGATTACTCAAAACTCCATTGCTTGATATCATTGATATTTTATCTGATGTTTCGCAAAAGGTCGATCAGATTCAGTTTGAGCATAAAGCCACCTGCGTACTTTACTTAGTTCCAAAAGGTTTTCCTGAACACGCAAAAGAGGGTGTGTTGTTCGACATCCCTGACACATTTAAAGATAATTGGCGCTTAGCGTATGTTAATCGAGTTGGTGAAAAGTTTGAAACAACTAAAAAACGATCGTTAATCTTGATAGAATACGGAAAAACATTAGCAGAAGCCCGTCAAAACGTATACAAGTTGATTCCAGTAGGATTTGATGATTTAAGCTATCGGACAGACATTGCTGTTGAATTCACTTGAAGATTGTTTCAAGAAATAATTCAGGTGGGATTTTCAAGATTGATTCAACCACTTCAACCATCTCCTTGTATCTTCCAGTTAGATTACTGTTTGAAAAGATAATGTTAAACTGTCTAAATCTCCAAAAAGCAATAGTAGTGCCCGCGTAAATGCAGAATAATTGAATTGCCTCGATTTCGACATCAGATAATCGGCGGATGGATTGATACCCGGTAATTAATGCTTTTACGAGTTCAAAATTAACTTTGGAATCTTTTAGACAGGTCCCAATAATTGCCATACCTATCTCAAAGACAAAAGGTGA
>JACZSS010000405.1 GCA_022574115.1 Candidatus Heimdallarchaeota archaeon
GACCTTGCGATTGTCGCCACCACGAGCCGTCCCCGGTTCCATGTGTTAAAAACATTGATGGATCAGTCCCAGCCCAAAGGGTTGGTTATGGAAAAAATCCTGTTCTCCCGCCTTCAACACTACGAAGACTGCAAACCGCTTTTGAAAAACATTTGGCGCAATGTGTGGGTCAACACCAACATGCCCATGGTTCCTTTCTACCGGGATTTCAAAACTCAGATCGGAAGGTATGGATTTGTATAGCCGATGACTTAGCATGATTTATGACAATTCAGTCAATTAAATACCTCCGAGTCATTGTCAAGAATGTAGGATAATCTTATGAATTTAATAAGAAAGATTATCATCTTTTCGTGAATGGAATTGTGTCCAAAATCGCCATTTTTCCAGTAATTTATGGAGTCTATTCTGCAAAATAGTAAAAATCACCAATACCCGAAATCGAATGATGACTCAGTATTTGTATATTACGGACGCATATCTCAAAGAAATTAACGCAAAAGTACTTTCCGTTCATGAGGAGGGTGTGATTTTGGATCAAACAATATTCTACCCTCAAGGAGGTGGTCAACCCTCAGATAGGGGGTACTTGGAAAAAGATGGACAAAGATTCAATCTAACTGGACTTAAAAAGGACAGTGAGAACTTGTATCATCAAATTGAGGGTGATCTTAGTCCAGGAGATGAAGTTAAGGCAGTAGTCGATTGGGATTATCGATATAAATTAATGAAACACCATACCGCGCTACACGTTTTATCTGCAGTTGTCTTTCGCAAATATAAGGCTAAAGTAACTGGTGGGACTATTTACGAAAACAAAGCAAGACTAGATTTTGACCTTCAAGAATTCAATAGAGAAATTGCTCAACAGGTTGTTGATGAACTAAACGAGGAACTCGTCAAAGATCACCAAATAGAGATAGGCTTTCTGAGACGAGAAGAAGCAGATAAAAATCCAGATCTAATCCGAACCAAAGTAAATCTATTACCAAAATCGATCTCGGAAATTCGGACCGTGAAAATTGGTGACGTTGATTTTCAGGCCGACGGAGGGTTACATGTTAAATCGACAAAAGAGATCGGAAAGGTCCAGCTAGGCAAGGTCGAAAACAAAGGGAAGGGAAGAAAAAGGATTACTATTTCGGTAATTGATTAACGGGTAGATCGATCGTCCTTAATTTTTAAGTTATCAAGAGCGAGCATGTATATTTTTTCCAACAAAAAGCCGAAAAAATGCCCACAAGCTTCTTTCTCGGACTTTTCAGATTTAAAATCGGTTGGTTTCAAATTATTGCGACCGATTAAGATCATTTCATCAAGGGTCATATACTGGTTGTAGTAACCGTATGCAATGAATGCTTCAGCCGCGTCTGCAACACGATCTGGTTTTGTCTTTTTACCCATCAACGAGCGAAGCCTTGCCTTGTCCATAGCATTACGCAAGGAATAATCCCACACGTGAACACTTCCTGGGATGCTGAAATGAATTATTTTAACTGAGGTGTAAATGAAATTTGCTAAAAAGTCTCCTAATTGGGCTAGGACTCTTGATTCAAGTACTTTTCTCAAGTTTGGAGAATTTACAACCGTTTCGAATTCACTGGATTTTGTAATCACGCAGTATCAGTTCTATGAGTATTCTTCTTGAAATGCTTTCTTGAATTGTTTCGCAATTTCACTAATTTTTCGGGTTGCTCTGATTAAAGCGTCTTTGGGATCTATGTCACCTTCGGTGCGAATTTGGAACATAAGAGAATCCTCAAAAGTCCTGTCCCGGGCATACCCTGCCAAAGTGACACCTTCTTCTTCCAGAGCTAAAATCCGTAGCAAGTTGTAAATTGTATGAGGATCGTCTTTAATTTGCATACGTAAGTAGTTCTTTTCTAGTGAGTGAATGCTGATTTTTAATTGCTTCATTTTCCTCGTGGTATCCTTATTCATCTGTTTCCGAAGGTGTATCAAAAGGGCTTTGTTCTAGCTCCTCTCCATCTCGCGTAAAAATAATCTTCCCCCCATCAAATTTAAAATGGTTAAGATAATCTTCTGGATCATGATCCTTGTCAACGTTTATTATTGGTTTAAGTTTAACATTCATGACCAGTGAGCTCATTTTTTCATAAGCATCTTGCACATCAAGGGCGAACTGATACGTACCATTGGTTTTATGCAGTACACCATTTTCTGATCCATAATTGAGTAGTTGCTCTTGATCTTGTTTGGTTACAATTCCAAAGATAGAAGAAAAGTGCCGAATGTCTTTATTTTGGCCAGATGGAGCAGTCGCAATGGTATTCACGGAAAGTTGATAAATGTCCATTAGCGGCGCAATCTCAATGTCTGAGGTCAGATTATTATTTTCGTCAACCGAGGAGTTAAACCCAGAAAGCGAAAGAAGTCGATTTAAGAAAATCATTGGAAGGTGAACCGGAAATAATGAATACAAGAACGCTGATTCATAATAATACAAATTATTCCGATCCAAACGTGTCGCTAGATCAATATGGGTTTGTAATTTAATGATTCTGTCAAGAAGACTTTCAACATCATCTCGCGGGCCGGTAAAGGTCAAGTCTATTCTCTCCATTTTTACATCAAGAGTAACATCTTGATATTTAATCAATTTATCTAGTAGCTGAAGAAAGAATCTTCTCGGAGATTTATCTCGGATAAAAAGAGTGATTCCTTTTGTGTATTGTCTCCCTTTTCTTCGTTTGCCCTTTTTCGGCATAATAATCTAATCCTCGATTAAAATTTTAAGTTTACCAAAATCAATTGCCGTTTTTCTGCTCTGAGTATGCTCACAATTACTACATTGCAACAAATCTCGCTTGATTTTCGTGACTTCCTCACCACATATATCACATCTGGTGTAGATGACTCCCTCATCGTTTTTCTTAGTAGAGAGCTGTAAAGGAATAGTTTTGGCGTCTACAATTGATGCACGAATGATGTCTCCAGCAGAAAATGACTTGTCAATATCTTTAATAAAATCTCTTGATGCATCAGATATATGCATGATCGCAGAATATGCTGGTTCGATCACTCTATTATTAATATACCTGATATTCATTTTCACGCTACTTTTACTTACTTTAATAACTTCTCCAATAACGACTTGTCTATATTTTGGCACAACAGAACCCCTTGGAAGTGAATAAACGGTAGCCCGATACTTTTCCCGCTCAATGTTCTTCTTACCAAATACGCTCACTTTTACTTCATGGTTCTCTACAAAAGTGCCACTTCCTGGCAAAAATTCCTCTTCAATTCCTAATTTTTCTGAAGGGAACACTATATTTTCTTCATCTGTATTTGGTTTTGATGTAGAATTCAAGTTTATATACCCTAGATCATAGTAAATTAAGATGTTATAATTACCCTATTTTGATTACAATTTAAGTCAGAATATACCTAACTCAGGAAAGTACAATTTCTCAATGCTCTCAGCAAGATTGGAGTTAACAGTTAAACCCTTTTGTCATGAGATTTTCAAGTTGAGATAGTCTCTCAAACTTTGCTGTGTCATGAGAAAATAGCTGTTTAATTCTTATAAAAATTTCCTTGATGCTGGTTAGATTGGTTTTTTGCGGTACACCATGTGATGTTGAGTTCATAAATAATAGTTGTCTCGATTCCTAATAAGACGGCGTGGAGGATATGTCCATACTACGTACAAACTGTACGACCATTTATTCTGTAGTCATAAAATTTCAAGAACTGACGGTTTTATTATTTCCTTAACCGTTTATGCGACTCCCATTGCAGGGTTTCAGTAAGCTTGTAGTCTGCAAGACCGTCTTATTCCAATACTATTACTAAAATTATAT
>JACZSS010000010.1 GCA_022574115.1 Candidatus Heimdallarchaeota archaeon
TATTTGTGTCATTAACGATAATTTTCGCAGTTAAACCTAAAAATAAGAATTAGCGGTCATAATTGCTCAATCGTCGTCTCTTCATCACCCGTAAAAAGGCCAAGATGTGCGACTAGGATCCAAACAATAAGACCTACCAACCAAGTCGCGTAGGTAGGTCGAGTGACAGTTAAAAATTGCTGCACGGCAAAGAAGCCCAAGCTAAAACTTGCTAGAACATCAATGACAAGCTTGTTGTTCCAAATAAACTTCGTATTTGCCCTGTTGACAAATGCCATAAAATATACGTAAAAAAAAGTCTTTAAAAAATTAGCTAATATGCCCTTCGCAGGTGCTGAAACAGTCACTAAGTACTACTTCAGGAGTCAATACAACTGTCAGTCTTCGTGAAATGCTAATGCGGCTTATTCTTGGAGAATGAGCCTCATACTGTCTGAAATCTCATTTGGATAACTTAACAGAAAATCATAATCAGGAATATCTTCCGCCACCATGTCAAAATTTGAAAAGATCTCATAAATTTTTGATTCCCTCAACACCTGGTATTTGGTTAGCAGAAGTGTTTTCTGGGAAAATTATGGATCGATCGGTCGATTCTCTTGAGATTTACTCAAACTGAAGATTAAATCTGGCCATATATATCATAAATTGCATCATTTAAACTAAATTGAAGTATGAAAGGAGAATAGATTGGTTGGATTTGGATTTAATGATTTCTCATTTTTCAATACATGCTATAGGTGTAAGGCCAACAAAAAAACAAATAAGGATTGAAGTTTTGATTCTCAACTGAACCCTCAGCCAGATGCTGGACTATTAGGTTTGCATCTATTGAATGATCAAAACCAAGCATGCTACTCATAAACAGATTTTCTAGTCAAATTATCCTGTTAAATATCCAAAAGCCCTTAGCTTTAAGTAATTAGGAGCTAGTACTTTTTTGAGTCGGTTGAGCGAAGAACAAATATTGGAGGACCTCTGGCTGGGTAACCTTGAAGATGGAAAACATGAAATAGAAATTTTAAGTCAGAAAGAAGAATTACTAGGGAAAATATATTCTGCATTATTCAAGATACATTACGGAGATGTTCTCTCTGCTTCAGATATTATCGTTTCAATTTTGGAAAATAATGTCGATCGCTTAGACCCATCTGATAAGCTGAAAGCGGAAATTGTTGCTGTACGCATCCTCTTGCTCAGATACCAGAACGAAGCAGCATTGGAGAAACTTACGAAAATATTTGTTCAGTTTGACAACAACAAGGCTCAAAAAGAAAGAATAATGGTGATTTGGGAGACTAAAGCATATTACCTCCAGTCCCATTTACATATGCGACAAGCCGAGTTTCAGCTATCAATTGAAAAACTAAAACAGGGCATCAATCTCATCGAGGACCTTGAAATTAATCTATTTGAAGCGACCTTATACAACAATTTAGGAAATGTCTATAGTGAGATTGGGGATACAGAACAAGCGGAGCAGCTAATTAATAAAAGCTTGGAAATTGCTTTAAAGGTTGAAAATGCTCCATTATGCTGTCAATATGGCAATTTATCTGATATTTATATGCGAAAAGGAGATTTGTACGAAGCTCTAAGATATGGCGAAGACGCTCTGAAAATTGTGGAACAAAGGTGTAATCCTGCATCAATAGCTTGCTATCAAGAGATTTTGGGTAATATCTATTTTAAGATGGGTAATAATGAGCGTGCCTTACAATTAATTGAGACCGGCAAAGACACTAGAGTGAGGATACAGATGTATCTGTCAACCGCCTTCGATTTACGCGATTTAATTCGAATTGAATTGGATCGGAAAAATTTGGACGGTGCAAATTTATATTACGAGAATTTAGTCAAGCTAAAAAATCAACATCAGGACAATGATTGGATCGAGTACTTTTGCAAATTTGGTGAAGCGTTGATCCTAATGCAGAACAAAAGAGCAACCAATATTGCAAAGAGTCAAGAAATATTTACTGGATTACTACACTTTACAAAATTAGACAACTATGAAAAAATCGAAATCTCCCTAAACCTTTGTAACTTGCTAATTTATGAATTGAAAATTGCAGATCAAGAAGAAGTGGTAAATGAACTGGAGGAAATGATTGACCAGATTTATAAAATCGCTTCTGAACTACAATCGACCCCATTGTTGGCTGAAATTACTGGTATCAGGGCCAAAGTCAAATTGATAATGGGTAATATCGATGAGGCACTTGAACTGGTTGAGGACGCAACGCTCTCTCTTCATGATATTGGACAGGCAAGACTGAAAGAACGAATAAGTGCTTTTGGGGCTGAAATAAAGGATAATTACTTGGAATGGAAACAGATAATAGCAAACAATACATCATTTAGCGAAAAGATTGAGAAATCTCTGATTGAAAATTATATTGCCAGCTCAATTAAGCAGCGGACTGAATATCAGTACTTTCCCACATGATAGTGATTGCTGATAGTTATTCTAGCTTTTATGGATTGAATTGAGATTTTTCTGAAATCCAGTGGTATACTGTAAACTCTCAAACCGATAAAATTTTATTAAATTAAGGGATGTGATTCACAATCATTCATTCGACATTACACTTAATTTTTAACGGTTTTGATTATAATTGTTCCATTGTAAGACTCTCTCATATTCAAATCAGCCACGACTTTTTCGGAATCAAAGCGGATTGAATCAGTTATTTTGCTTTCCAATGTCTGAGTCTTCGTTCTAGATCTTGCTCCGTATATCGAGCAAAAGTGTAATTATGGGGTCGTGGATAAATAATTTTTTCAGTTGTTGGGCTCTTGATTTGGAAGCGTACAGTTGTGCGTTGCAAGAAACATTTATTATCTAATTTCCTTATATCTAAAATTAGGGCGAATTAATGGGAAACAGATCACTTTTTAGGGGTAAATTTGCCTTAGCTGGTATAGTTGCAACTGTCCTGAGTTACCAAATAAAATGGTTTCAGGACAATGTACGATTAATATCGCTGATGATAATCGGAGCAGTCGCTGTCGGAGCATTTTTGTTTCTCTTGTTTGTAATCTTCTCGCCAGATACCGCATCATCGATCGAAGAACGGTTTGAATACGTCCGTTGGGCAATTAATTTTGCAGTCGCGGCCCTTTTAATGGATATTTTGATCGGTCTTATCCTGAGTTTCGGCATGAATGATCATTATATTATCCGACTTATTTTTTGGGGGTTGGTATTGGCTTTTTTCTTGCTATACAGAATCACCCTATATTTCCTGGATCAACCACCGACTCTGAGTCGTGAGCCCCTTCGATCCCACATAATTGATGAGTATCAGTGACTATAGGTCTGTTAAGGATGAAATGCCAAGATAGAATATTCCTTATGAGATCAAGGTTTAGAGGGTAGAGTTACCAAAAATATATATTATATTAAGAAGACACTCTTAAGCTTAATTGTCGTAGCTTGAATTGGATATAAAGATTAATGCATGAAGAAGAACAGATTTGGAGTTTTTCGAAAAAGGAGTGGGTGGCTGCGGGTATACTCATAGCCATTCCCACACATCGAGACGATGAATTACACGTGGCAGTGGTTATGACTGAATTCATAATCTGGGTCCTACTAGCATTTGCAGCAACTATTTTCTTCTTTGGAATTATGGCCGGATCTGATCTTGACGGTGTCGACAAAAATCTTCACTGGGTGCTTAAATTTGTTCTTATGAGCGCTATAATCACCATCACGTATCAGTTTATGAGCTTTCTGGCTTTTGGGAACGGCTGGTTCGTTTTCTTTGTACTACTCTTCTTATCATTGATCCTTGGTTCTATACAGCATAATCGTCAAACCACCATTTGCTGATCATCTTGTTATGCCCTAATCCGTGACGAGCTCATCAGTCGATTCGTGACGTTGAATACTAATTAATCAGCAAACACAATCAATTGCGTTCAAAAAACTAAGTAGTATACTCGAAACTCCAATAACCCCAATATATAACTATGTCAGAAGATAACAATCACATGCCGTTCTAGAATCATCAATACATCTAGGGATTGTAAAATCGTCCGATTTGCCAATTTTCAAGGAATATCATTTTATTTTACTATATTATGTGTACCACTGTGTTTAAGGACATTCTAATTGCCATAATCGCCATTGGAGTGACATATTATAGTCTAAAATTATTGATCATCGCACGCAATTCAAATAAGTGGCTGCCTGTCGATGGTAAAGTGATACGATCCAGAACAAGTTGGAAATCTACAAGTGAATCTGGTGGGTACGTTCATGATTTTGAATATGGTTACGATATTGCAGGTGTTAAATATGTGTCCAGAAGAAAAAAATTTGGCAATATAGCATGGAACGGAACATTAGCTCACGTCCACAACCTTGTTGAGAAATATCCTGAGGAAATTGACGTACAGGTCTATTATGATCCCGAAACACCAACCAATGCAGTGTTACAACCAGGAGCAACCACACTGCATTATTTCTTTTTGCTTGCGGGACCTTTAGTATTCCTCATTCTCCGACCGATTAATTTGACGACGGTACTTTGGATAATCATTATTTCTCTAATCACCATAGTTCTTCTAAACACTAAGGCGAAATATCAATAGGTCTGTATAGAATTATGGATGTTTTAACGAAAAGCATTGAATTCGGCAAATGTGAGTTGGATAATTTTTCCCCATAAAGTTTACACGCGACCAGTCAAGCAAAAATTTGTCAGAGCGGAATGAATACAATCACTAGGGCACAGAACATTTTATACTGGCGAAAGAATTTAGAATCAAAGGATCGATCGATACGCATATTTGGTCAGTTTTGGTGAGTTCCAATTTAAAGACAATAAAATTATTCACTATGATTATGCTGGTGACATTTTGGAAATCATTGTCAAATTAGGCGCTATCAGACTAGCTAATCAAAAAACATTGGCACCTATTTTGAATTGACGACAGGAAAAATTGCTAGAAAGGCGTAACATTCATTTTCATACGTTTCATACCAGAAGATTTTGTCCTCGTTTCCTTCCTTCTTGCTGGTATAGGCACTATACTTAATTGCTTCAGCTTCTGATTGCCTGACTTTAGGCACTAGTTTTTTTACCAATTTGAGGGGTTTGTCCATCATTCCTTCTCTCACGACGACGAAGCCAATTTTTGTAATCATTGAGCGAATTTTGGGTCCTGAAGTTTTATATTTTGTTTTCTCAGAGACTAAAGATTGATCATCAACAGAGACCAAAGATTAAAGAATCGTTCTTATTCCTCATCCTCGCGAATTTCCTTTACAAAGTCGATGTACTCTCGTGCTCGTCCCTCATGGTCTGCTTGCCTTCTGATTTCTCTACGGTGACGATATGAACTGAATGCAAAGACCGAAGCTCCGGTGGTGACAAGCAGAGCTAACAGACCCCCTCCAATTACGATTGGATTGTCTGTCAAATTGTCAGTGGAGACTGGTCCTAAATTTACCCTAATTTCGTTCAAAACTACTTCTCCAGAAGATAAGAGGGTGGATTTTATTTTGATGTTGTATAGACCATCATCAATGTTGGAAATATCCCAGTAAAGAAAAGATTCGGCCAGTTCAATGCTCTGAATCAGGGTTCCACCTCTGCGGATTTCGACTAGGTACTCAAATTTTGGGAGAGACGTGTCAAGAAAATGTTCGGATGAGATGTATTGCCTCCAAAATATTAGCAGTGAACTTTCATTGAGATCGCGCTTGATCTTCTGATTATGTATTGGCATCAAAATTAGAGGATCGGGCATCACCTCATCACCAACTAGCATAAACCCAACGGATGGGTTTTCTAGTGGAAATAGATCGAACTGAAGCACCTCCGATATCGGGTCTTCAGCGAGTTCATACCGTCCTTCCTGAGTTTCGGAATCGTAATTTTCCCAATAATTGTAGATGAATAAGTTTTGAGCGAACTGATCATAGGCTGGAACCAGTAGCGATCGATAGAAATTATTCCAAACAAATAAATTATTACTAGAGAGTTTAGTTGAATCTGTGAAATTATTGGTCGATCTGATCGAAATATGGCTCACCAAGGCCTGATCAAAATCATTGTACCTAATCAAGTTATTACGAGACCCAGGTAAAATTTCGAGTCCGTATAACATTCCCTCCTGGTCAAAATCTGGTCCAATAAGCTTGTTAGACTCGATTAAGGTATTTTGACCGTGAAGTGAAATTCCAAGATAATTGTCCAAAATAGAGTTTTCCAATATGAAAAGACTTGTGTCGTCACTTTCAATAAGATTATCCACTTCGATACCAAAACTTCCCAGTAATCCGTGGTCTGTTATGTTATTGCTTGACACATATATTTGACCCAATCCCGTTAGTTGGGTGATTAGAATCCCACCCTCGCCATTGAATGATACAACATTGTTTGAGATCATAATCTCGGACGAGGAAAATATTTCTAAGCCGAGCCTGCTGTTTTCAGAGATGGTATTTGACATAATAATGGTTGATGAGACGTTTAGTAATTTAATTCCAACCGAATTTGACTCTATTGTGTTAGAATAAACCCCGATGTTGTTAGAATCTTTAATATCCACCCCAGCAGGTGCTTCTGAAATCCAATTATCTGTTATGACCGCAACAGTGGTATCGGCAATTTTAACTCCGCTCTCAATAATATTGTAGCTAATTGTTATGTTTACAGGTTTGCCTAATCCTACTGATTGGAGCTGAATACCAAAACTGCCGGATTTTTTTATTTCATTATCTGAAATCGTCAAGTTTTCAGATGCAGTTACATAGATCCCACTGGAGGTAATTGGCTCCTCAAGCGATCCAACTGTATTATTGGTGATTTTTGAATTAGTCAACAATTCTACATAAACTCCATGATGAAGGCTGCTAAGGATAGTGTTGTGCAAGAAAGTAATGCTGTCTCCGCTCAATACCACTGTGGAGCTACGGAGAACTCCACCAAGTGTCTGCGTAAATGACCGAAAGATATTGCTTGAGACATATGCCTGACTAACCATATCCAATCTGAATACGGTACCTTGACGTAGAAAGGACGAGAGGGTATTATTCGAAAATTCCACATTCTCAGAAAATCGGATCAAAACTGATGGTGTTATTATAGTAGGTGGGCCAATGGTATTGTTCAAAATCTTGAAATCAAAAGCATCATCTATCCCGATAACCCCACTCGTGCCACCAGAAAATAAATTGTTGTAAATTTCGAACCTCCCTGACAATCTTAGGCTGAAATCAGGAACATTCAAAGTTATCTCTCGATCACCCTCAATCAGCAAAGCCCGATCTGAGGATACAGTTTCAACATAATTATCGAATATTGCAAAATCAAATGCCGATTGAAGTCGTATCCCAAAATTACGACTTTTTATCAGATTAGCAGATATGGTGAAATTGAAGACTGACTTTGCATTAATTTCCTGACTTTGGTTGAGCAAGTTTGACGTAATGGCAAAATTTGATCCATCAGAAATCTGAACACCAATAACTTCTTCTCCATTTCCCATAACAATATTATTCTGAAGTTGCCAATTGTTACTATTCGTAAAGGAAATACCACCACCTAAGACTGTCAGATTAGAGTGTGTAAAGACATTGTTTTGAACCACTAAATATGCGTTTGTGTTTTTAATCTCCAAACCTCGCTTCGAGGAATTAGTTTCAATGATTAAATTCTCAATTATGAAAGGATCTTCAAAGCTTCCAGAACCTCGGGATGAAAGTTGTCCGAGTTGTGTATCATTAAAAATTGCAATTGGCTCCGACTCGATGTTTATGTAATTGTTCAGGGTTGAAATAATTGGGAGATTTGTGTATTCAGTAGGACCAGATAGACGCGAAGATGACCGTTCTGAGATCAGTTGAGCAGCCTTAGACTGAACTGCCAGTCCACCTTGTACTTGGTTATTATTCCCCGCAAAATAAGACCGCGGAGTAATCGCTCGATCCAGGAAGGTAACACGTTCCACTGCAGGTTCGTGCGATGCTTTGGAGTATGAAATTGGCGAGATTAATGTTGCGACAAGTATTGATAAAACAACCATACCCGGAGTAAACTTTTTCATAATTTTCAATCTCTGAACCCAAACCCCAATTCAAGCGGAATTAAATAAAGATTGTTGATTCTTAGTGAAAAAACAATGAAACATCGTTGGAGAATAAGTTCATAAATTGAAATTTGGTTTTTGTCAAGTAATGACGATGTCGAGATTGGAAGAATATAACATAGTTGAATACTAACAAACTAAGACTCGGACGTAATGAAAAATATTTCGAGTATCAAGATCTCGTAGAGAGATCGAAAAACCCGAGTCGATTTTTAAACTAAGGTTGTCATTTAAGCGCAAAGAATATCTTCAGTTACCCAATTTTACCGAGTTGATCGATCGATCCTTTCTAGAAATTACTAAGGATGTACCAAGTTTCGAAAATAATAATTTAATATTTAGAGTAAACTTGTTACACATGATATTTTTTCCAGAAACTATAACTTGCGATAGAGGGTCCGTCAATAATATCACCTCGTTCAACTTTTTCCCAAAACATATCAGGATGAACTTTTTCTATTTCAATATCCTCAGTCGGATCAAAATCAGTTTCACCCAATTCAAGATCGCTGGCTAAAAAAATATCAGTTTGTTGTACAGTCCATGTGACTGGATTTATTCTGCCAAGATATTTCCAATTCGTTGCCCGATAGCCTGATTCTTCCCGAAGTTCTCTTTTTGCACCGATAACGGAATTTTCAAGGGTTTCATTTGGTTCAAGTCGACCCGCAGGAAATTCGAGTGAAGCTCTGTGCCAAGCTGGTCGGTATTGCCAGATCATGATGAAGAATCCATCTCTATCGACTGGCACAATAATAACCCAATCAGGTGCATGTATAATAGTAAAATCATGAGTGATACCATTGGACAAAATATGCGTCTCAGTAAATGCATTAATCCAATTAGTTTCCAGAATTATTTTTTTGCCAATAAGTTGTCCACTTTTAGGTGAGTCCTTCCAACTTAAATTACTTGAATTTGTCAATGAGTCAGAGAGGTTGACATATATTTCACTGTTTTTACAAAAACTAATTGAGTTGACATAAAGTTAAACAAGTTGAGTCAGTCCAATAAGAGTAAGAGGAAAACGAGATATTCCCGATACAAATTTGTATCTAGACAAAGAGGCCCAATATGTTAATAGTACTAATAAACTGTGCAAACATTAGCAATGTTGTTAATGTTTTAGACAAATCGTAGCACTTGGGGTTATTATGGTAATGGATGATGCACGAACACAGCTGTACTATGGGATGACTAAAATATATAGATTTATTAATAAACAACCTCTTAGTACTACTTATAGTGGTACTATATACTATACGACTATATTATATTTTTATTCCAAATTATTATTTTTCAGGTGGAATTTCAACTATAATCAACTCATCGTAGTTAAGTTGTATTACCTTTAGAATTGATTATATATATATATATATATTCAAATATCATAAAAGAGAAATATAATTAAGTAATGTATATCTTAAAAACAGTTAATAAGCGCATAAATCATTACTTGATATTGTAATAATTTCCACATTCAGGTATTAAAAACTAGAGAAAATCAGTAAATAAAGAGGAATTAATCAGATAAATATATCCTTCGGTTATTCGAACAGAGTAAAAATGCACTAAATAAATGTAAATAATAGAGAATAACAGTAATTTGTGAATAATTCGCTAGATATCGTACCTTATTAGTTGTATACAATCACCACTAAGTGCAAAAAATCACAGTTCTACAATTCATCAATAAAATTAAACAACAAACTTATCACTAATAATAGCGATAATTTATCCGGTAATTAAGAAATCAAATGAATTGTTAAAACATATCGTAAATGGTGAATACATATACAATATAATGAAATAAATCGTATAAAACTTAACAAATAATCAATAACCAATTAATCAGATGATTAGTATTGTATTAGTTAAAAGCTATAAAACAAAGGTTACGGAATGATTTTTCAGGGTTCATGTGAAGTATGTTGTATGTACTTAACCTAATCTAAATTTAGTATTCAATCCTGTGATTTCTTACTCTTTACAGTATCCTTCAAATCTTTAACTTTATCGGCTGTATAATCAACTACTTTCTGTGTATCTTTGGCAAGCTCTTTACCTAACGATTTAGCTCCCCCTACGATTCCACCTACTACTTTTTCGACTGGATCTGGTTTTCCATGAGCGCCGATCACAGCGCCTTCCACCGTTTTCTCTACTAGGCGAACTCCTTTTTTCAATATCTTTTCAGTTCCGCTAGCAATATTCTCAAGTACGTTATCTGTTTTCTTATTTAGATCACTTTTATCTTTCTTTTTCTTATCCTGGCCCATACGAATCAAAACCCAATCATAACAAATAAGGAACTTTGCATTGCAGGTACATTAATCGATTACCGCAGAGTGGAAACAAATCGCGACGGATTAGAGTTGATTATAATGAGTAACTATGTATCCCAGTTATCAAAAATAATTTCTGACTTTTCCCATTCCGTGATGGATTCGACTGGTAAAAAATATAATTTGGAAGTAAGGAATTTTTTCTTTGGTGGTGCTGCTTGTTATGTCTGTGATAAAATATTTCTTACACTAACAAAAGTTGGACTAGGAATAAAATTATCTGATGCTGATTTAAAAATTATATTTGAGCTTGGTGGAAGGGAATTGAAATATTTTGAAAAGGGTTATGTAAAAAAAGAGTATGTAATTCTGCCAGAGAATGTGATATCAGATGCTTCACAACTTTTTGATTGGATCCGGACTAGTATAGCATTTATGGGAAAAAAATCAGCTTGACACAGTTCATGCAAATTAAGCAGTTTGTTTTTTTACTCGCAATGCGTCTTGAATATATCTTTGAAAATCTGATCGTTGCAACTTTTCCGTTAACGATGCATTTGAGTTTATGATGTCCGACCATTTTTCATATTGTTTATTGAGATTTTCTAATTCTTTTTCCACTACTACTATCATGGGATCTAAATTATTTTTGATTGCCAGATCTCGACCATACTCCAGATATCCAATTGCTTTGTCAACACTAGTAGTAATTAATGCAATCTTTGATTTCATAATCAATGCCTGAATAATAATTTGTACGGATGATCTAGATTCTGCTTGTCGATGGAGGGTGTTGATGAGGTCATTTAATTCAGTCAACACTTCCGGATTGCCGTATAAACTTAATTCATCTATCAATAAATCGCATAATTCAATTGTGGCTTGAATAACGTACTCAACATCGGTTTCATAATAATTCTCTACGATGTCAATGAATATGGGATACGATTGCATTTTGTAATACAATCTGGGATTGTATTTCAAGATCAGTGCTTTGGATAATTTGTATCTGATGGAGCTCAATGGATTTTGCATATCTAAATTTTCTAATTGTATTGAGCCAAAAATTTCCTTTGCGGCGTCATAATCATCAAGAGTTAATTGAAGAAATATAGTTGACAGAACAATTTCTGAATTCAATCCCCATTTGAAAAAAAAATCTTCTTCGATTGAGTGTACGGTTTGATGCGCGTCATCTAAATAATTCTTTGCTGCTTCAAAGTTCCCGAGGCCAGTCATTAGGTTTCCTAGATTATTTAAGACTCTTGCTATATGTAGTTTGTTGCCAATTAGTTTGAACAATTTTAGGCTCATCAAAAGGTGATTGTTAGCTGCCTCATATTCCTCGCTGAAAAAGTATATGGAACTCAGCGTTGTATGACTCGTGGCCAGTAGATACCGATCATCTATGGCTTCACAAAGTACGATGGTATCTTGTAGTATCGTTATTCCTTCTTTCGCTTTTCCCTCAAAATTGAAATATCCATAGACGCGACCTTTGAGACCCGATACCGCAGCTAATGCCGATGCCAATTGATTATGTTCATCAGGCTTTACAAATTTAGTTTCAAATTCAAATTCGGATATCAACTCCAATGCTTTGGGGAATTCTGTTTTCCAAACATAGACAAAAATTTTGTGTGCTAATAGCTGCATGGGAACTATGTCATTACTTGTAGGAATTTTGGAGGCTTCGGCGATCAGTTCAAGTGCTACATCCAAATTTAACTGTTCATTTTCATTGAGAATCCTTAACAGTAACAGATCAATTGTCATCTCTTCGTGCGCTTCAATTGCAGATGACGCTTCTGAATGTCTCCCCTGCTCAATCAATTGTTTTATGTCCATCAAATCTCACCCAAATACTGCGAATAAAATTACAATCCAGACGACTGAAAGTACCAACGGAATTACTAGCCGTCTGATCGAGGGATTATCATCTGCGGCATTGGGGTCAAGTCGTCTTTCTTTATCCAATCGTTTTTTGTGTTTAGTTTCCCAATCGCCAAGCGTGTCCCCTAGTCCGTCCAAAGTTAACATTAATTGTTCTAATTTTCTTCGTTCTCGTTCTGATTTTGGTCTCAGTTCAAATCGAAAATCTTCTGATAATACTTCTCGACAGACTGGACATTTAGTATCATTTAGTAACCAGGCAGCGAGGTGGTCTCGGTGATAACTATTGAGGCATCGAGGGCATAGTAAATGCGTTGCTTGATCCCTGATAGTTAGATAACAAATATTACAGCGTTCTCGCTCACTCAATTATTCTCTCTCCTATTGTTAAGTCGATAATTAGCCTTAATATTTCATTCCCTTTTGATTCGATCGATCGATTAGTTGTGTAAAATCGATGATTTTGACGAGGAGAGCCCGTAATTCGTGGTTGTGACAATATAATCGAAAATATATTCATAGGTTGGAATGCGTTGTGTCCATTTGGTCATACGGGATAGTGTTTGGACGTATGCCCTAAAATCATAGTCTTTTATTTGAAGAAATTGTATCCAAGTGTAGTAGTACAAGGTATTGGGGTTGAAATGAACTCGTAAGGCCAGAAATACTGAGAACAAAAGGATGTAGATGGGTCGCGCGACCCCAAAGACGATTAAATTCGCCTGCCAGAACTGGCTGATACCCAGGAAAATGCCGTATAGGGTGACAAAATAGATGACTGTCCGAATGGGTGCATCCGGAAACGTCTTGGAACGGCGTCCTTTGATCTGGAGGTAGAGTAATTCCTCAAAATCTATTTTGTCATCTGGGTCTAAGAGTACATAGAGATGTTGATGTCTGTTTTTCGCCTTGACAGCTTTAACATTCGACGCAAGTATGTACTTTCGTCGTAATTTGTATTTTTTTTCCATCGACGCTGACATTAGTCGACCCAGTAAATGTACAACTGGGTGCTCTATAAACGCTTTTACTGACAATTAGACAAACGGCCATCATCATTGGTTCACATGACTAGATGCCTTAAATCTTGGGTGATCGATTAATCAAATTAAAACCGACAAACTATTTTACAGTTTAATTCACCCGAACCTAATGATAAGTAAGACGAAACTGATCTGGTGGCGATTGAAGAATTAGTTGAACAGATGGGGATTGCTATGGATTCGGCCGACACCAACGGTGTCATGGCATGTTGGCAAAATACTGAGCGACCTGTTTTAATCATCGCTTTAGGGCATGAATTTCACAAAGGTTGGAACACAATAATGAAAACGATACGGCATATCAATGCAGAAAAACGCTCTGGACAACCCACCCGGACATATAAGATACGGCACTTAGAGCTAATAAACAATTTCGCATGGGCTGTTATCGAAGTTCAGATTAAATACGAATCAGATTCGTTTACACCACAATACCGAATAAGTGGAATATTTGAGAAAATCGATAATCAATGGAAAACTTTGCATTGGCATGCGTCTGCTCCGGATATTGCGATCACCAAAGGAGAGGTATTTCCTACGCCAACAAGTATTATGCATACGATTGAACAGTGGGTGGATGATTTTGGATTGAATCCAAATATTGATGAAAAGCTACAACAATCCCAATTAGTGAGTTACTTGCAAAAAGCGATGGACATAATACAACAGTCTAGCTAATTGATGATCGAGCTGGTTATAATTTTCCACCAATTAATGATCCAATAATGTAAGTAACTAGGGCTCCAAAAGCTCCTAAGCTCAAATTCTCCAATCCTGCTCGAGCAA
>JACZSS010000406.1 GCA_022574115.1 Candidatus Heimdallarchaeota archaeon
CTACTTTCAAGTGGAAGGTACAACAAATTCCTACAAAAGGTGACACGACTACGGGATCTTACCTTATTAGCCTTCCTAAAATATGGTGCGAAGATAATGATATTTCAAAAGGATCAGAAATCGAATTGGAAGAAATAGGTTCGTCTCGCATTTTACTCTCAAAAGCAGACGCCTCTAAAATTAGTCAAAAAAGGAAAAGCATTACTATCCGTTATGAAAAAATTCTGGGGGCAAATTCGAGGACCCCAAGAGCAGTCTTGGGTGCCTATTTAGAAGGTTTTGAAATTATCAATATCGTAAAAATTCCTGATAATAGCAAGGAAAAACTCGCTATTAGAAAACTGATAAGACGTCTCATGAAGAAGCTCTATGGATCAAGAATTATTGAATTGAAAGGGTCAGTTAGAATTGAAATTAGTACAGAGTTAACCTCACCGGATGTTCTTCTTGAAACAATTTTTAACAAAGTTAATATGATGTTTCAGAATGCAATCTTAGCATATACTGAAGACGATCAAGATCTGGCGGAGGATCTTATTGAGCTTGATGATGAAGTTGATGCCCTCTATTTTCAAATCGTGAGGGGGTTAAAAATATTATTGGGGGATCCATTAGAGGCTATCAAGGCGGATTCTTCATTCGAATTAATCGATACACTAGATTACCGTATGATTGCATCGATCTTAGAGAATTTAGGAGATTCTGCGGAAAGAATTGCTGCTGTCATTCAAGCGGACCCAAATCAACTTGATGACTCGGACAAAGCAGTTCTACTAAGTATTTCAAATCAAGTGTCGAAGTTACTTGAAAACTCATTCAGATACTTCATGACCAAAGACAGTACTAATACCATGAATAATATCGTGGAAACCATGACGGTCAGAGAAGCAATTAAGGAACTTTTTCATACAAATGTGGACAAAGAAATCATCAAGATTTTAGAAAATGCAACAGATAACGTTATTGACATCGGCGAATTAGTACGAGCCGAATTTGTTATTGAATAACTCTAATACTTCATACAGCTTTATTTAGTCTTAATAATTAAAACGAATGAAAATTATGGACAAGATTATTGAGTGCGTGCCCAATTTTTCCACTTCAGATTCCACAATAATTTCCGAAATAACAAAAGAAATCAAATCCACCCCAAACGTGAAACTACTGAACGTCGAACCTGATGAGGCATATAATCGAGTTGTGGTAACTTTCGTTGGAACACCTGAAAACGTTGGTGAAGCTGCTTTCAAGGCATTGGCCAAGGCAACCCAGTTGATTGACATGACTTCACATCAGGGTGAACATCCTCGACTCGGTGCTTGTGATGTTACTCCGTTTGTACCAGTCAAAGGAACGACGATTGAAGAGTGTGTGTCTATCAGTAAGCGTCTTGCAGAACACGTGGCTACCAAGCTTGGTGTTCCAACTTATCTATATGGTAAGGCTGCACAAAGTGAGGATCGGTTCAAACTCTCGGATATCAGAAAAGGACAGTATGAAGGGCTTACAAAGAAAATTTTAGATCCGATCTGGAAACCAGACTTCGGTGAGGCTAAATTTAATAAGAAATCTGGTGCCTATGTCATTGGTGTCCGCGACTTTCTGATTGCCTATAACGTAAATGTCGACGAAGAAGAAAATGTTGTTGCTAAAGAAATTGCAGTAAATATCAGAGAATCAGGTCAGGTAGTTGAAAAAGACGGCGAGAAGGTACGTATTCCCGGAAAGTTCAAAGGGATTCAAGGGATGGGTTTTCCGCTTGAGAAAGATGGTAGAAAATTAACTCAAGTCAGTATGAATGTAGTTGATTACAAAAATAAAACTACCATGCATACGGTTTTTGATGAAGTCAAAGCCCAAGCTGAAGCAAAAGGTGTCCAAGTCACCGGCAGCGAAATTGTGGGATTAGTACCTTTGGAGGCAATAATTATGGCCGGTAAGCATTATTCACATCAGGAAACTGACCAAGCGAAATTGATCGAGATAGCCATTGCTAGACTCGGATTATCAGATCTAGAGAAATTTGTACCCGAAAGAAAAATAATCGAACTTATGATCAACCAGGATCTTTTGGTAGACCTTTCTCTTAGCGATTTTCTCGCGGATTTAGCCTCAACCTCACCGGCACCAGGTGGTGGATCTGTAAGCGCTTTCGGCGCAGCACTGGCTGCATCTTTACTTTCCATGGTTGCAAATCTAACAATTGGAAAAGAAAAATATCAGCTTGTTGATGAGGAAATGAAATTAATTCTTGATCAATGTTTGGCGTTGGTAGATGAATTATCGTTAGCAGTTGACGAAGATACAAAAGCGTTCAATCAAGTCATGGCATCCTTTAAATTATCCAAAGATGAGCCTGAAAGAAGATCAAAAGCAATTCAGGAGGCAATGACATTCGCAACGGAGGTGCCACTTCAAGTGGCAGAGACAGCGAAAAAGTTAATTGAATTTGCAAAGTCTCTTGCTCAACGAGGGAATAGCAATGCAATTTCCGATGTCGGAGTTGCTGTATTATTCGTTGAAGCAGCCATCAAAGGTGCGTTGTTTAATGTGAAAATCAATCTAGGTAGCATAACGGATCAGGATGTTATAGATCTGATGAAGAAGAAGGTCGAAGAAATTATGAATGATCTTGCAAAAGACATTGAAGAAGTCATGAATATTGTCAATAAACAGATTGAATAGATTACTTGAATAAGCGTTCATTCTCAGGTCGATTTAAGACAGACGCAGTTTTTTCACCGGGGAAATTAAAATCATAACCTCTGATTATTACAAATGGAATTCCCTCATTAGTTTGGCCTTGCACCAATTCAGCGGCAGAAGCCAATTCATCTGCAGTCCCTATTTCTGACACTCTCATTTCATAACCGAATAAGTCTAATTTTCCAATTTCAGACCTCATGGCAGCAATTCCTGCAACACCTACAGCGATGTTCACCGCTCCCCGTCGCAAAGCACGGCCAACAGTATCTGAAATAATTATTGCTAGGCTTTTTCCAGATTTTTGAGTTATGTAGTCGCGTATTTCAGAGGCTAAAGAGTCAGGGTCATCTGGAAGACCAATTATTTTTCCCAGACCAGCATTTGATTCATCAGCTCCCCCATTAGCACATACAATGCCAGCTTTGTTTTCAGTAATAATCACATTCCTACCGACTTTAAGTATGACATTACTCAGACGGAGGATCGCCTCAACTTTGGTTGCTTCTTTCCCCGTTTGTCGCGCCAAATCTATGGCTCGCTTTGTTGGTGTTAGAGTTTCATGATCAAAAATCGGACCTCGAACTCTCGAAAAAGGTGTGTGGGCCACAATCAAAACGTCGCTCTCATCGAGTAAAGGAATTACGATCTCATCGAAAGCTTTCCAAATTGAAGCTTCATTATGAAACAGCGGGAGGCCCTCAATTGGTATGATGTTAATCAATGGTCTAATCTCCTGAAAGTGTCATAAAGCATCATCGATGCATATCCCATCACACATTAACAAATTAGGCAAATATTGGGAACTTAAAGATATTATTTTTCTTGGATTTTAAACTGGGGAAGGGTTATTTTCTCACGTCGGCAATCAGGACATTTTGATGGTGCCTTAATTTTCTTGTTAGAAAATTGATATCCACACAACTGACAATTTGCAGGTAACATCAGAAGTTTATAATTTTCATCATATCTTGTAAAATCAAATCCTTGTAAGTACCAATTTCCAATTAATCTTCCATCGATATCATAATCAATTTTACCGCCAAACGGTTCCACTGTTCGAGGATTTTTCTCTAACAATTGACTCCTTATTGGTTCTATAAAATAATCAAATG
>JACZSS010000407.1 GCA_022574115.1 Candidatus Heimdallarchaeota archaeon
TGAAGTTACAACGATGGTAATGGTTTCTCAATTACACGTGTTATAAATTTAATTAGAGCGCGAGAGTTAATTCAACAAAACAAATAAATACTTGATTGATTAGAACGTGCAGAAAACGCCTCACCTCAGAAACCTATCATAGCAACGATTAGGACAATAATACCCATTGAGATTGTTATTTTGGAGAACTTGTAATTTCTGGCAACCGAAAGTAAAATCTGAATCGTAAAATATCCAACTACAAAAGCAGTTATTATTGCAAATAACATTCCCACCAAATTAATATCTAAGAAAAGATTTTCATCATTCACAAATGCGTCTAAAATTTCCAAGCCAATAGAACCGAGAACGGCAGGAACAGAAATCAGAAAAGATCCCTTAAATGCCGAATGGGGTCTGATTTTCAAAAATAAGAGGATCGAAACGGTTACAGCAGAACGACTCACACCAGGAATAATCGCAAATCCTTGAAACATTCCAACCAGGATCATTTGACGTCGACTTAAATTGTGAAATGCATTCTCACCTATATTTTTATCATTTAGATAGAGAAATCCTCCTGTTGCAATTAACGCTAGACCGAGTATGATCATTGACATAAATGCAAAGTTAGAGCTTTCAAATAAATCAAAGAGGAGGATACGAATCGGAATACCGGTTACAGCGGTACCGATTGTCGTCAATACTAAAAATTCCCTCAATTTAGTAAATTCATCATTTTTGTAGTCTACCACATCCATCCAATCTGACCTAAATTTGATTAACACTACCATCATGGTTCCAAAATGGAGAAAAAAGGCAATTCGCAATAATAGTTCGGTATTAAATTCGCTGTAAAAAAGCCCAATTAATAATATTTGACCTTGGGACGATACCGGTAACCATTCAAGTGAACCCTGAAGTAAGCCTAACAATAAATAAAAGAACAAGAAAGCCAATTTTTACCGTCTCAATATCAATATTAGCTCCTGTTTAGATGTCTTTAATTAATCCCTGTTGTCAAATCAATTTCGGAGCAATAGTAATGAATTTAATCCATTTCTCGAACAGTTAGTTGGTTAAATTGGGTTCAGAAGCTGCGCCGATACTTGAGCTAATAGGCAAAGAAATAATTCTTTGGGATGAGAAATTGGGATCTATATTGTATTCTAGAGGTTTTTTTGGTAAGCCTTTAGGTATCCGAAAATCTAAACCTGGAGTAATTAACAGACCGCTCATATTATCCTTGTTTGAAACATTATATCTAATGGAAGGACTCAAAATCAGAATAAAACAAGATCAGAAAGAACTGAGCGTTAATGAATTTCAATCCTATGCTAATGATACCTATGACGGATTCGAGCGTAAATATTTAATCTATAGTAATCTGAGAGATTTGGGATATGTGGTTAAGCCAGGGATGAAGTTTGGTGGGGATTTTGTGATTTACAAAAAAGGACCAGGATTAGACCACTCACAATGGGTTGTTCAAGTCGAAAATGACCAATCAAAAATTACAGCCATTAACATAGTAAGAGCAAGCAGATTAGCTTCCTCTGTCAAGAAGAAATACTTGATATCAACCATCAACGATAATAACGATATCCAATTTTACGGTTTTGAAAGAGAAAAAATTTAGTAAAATATCCACTCACCTAATAAATAAATTATTTTATTCTAATTTTCACATACTTCAAAAACTTGTCAACAATTTTGATGTAATTGTTTTAATAATTTGGGAATTTTTATTAACAAGTGTATCATTACAGTATTTGTACTTAGGTGATATACAATTTCAGCAGATGATGAATTAGAATCTTTCATAAACTCGATCATATCAGATACTGAAGACATGAGTGAAGTTAAAGACTTAGCATTAACTATTAACATCATAGGCAGTAAAATAGCTGATAAACTAGAATCATATGAAAAGTCAATCCTTAATATTGATCGACGGTTATCACAAGCAGAAATAGATTTTGAAACCCTCGTTGAACAATTAATGGAGGCACCAGCTGGTATTGTAAATTATAGTCGATTAAACATAATGACGGGTGCCATCAGTTCAGCAATTCCGTCAGCACCAAGTACTGGCGGACCTGCAATTGGAGAGCCAGCTGGACCAGCAATGCCAGCTATCCCTAGCATAGGAGAAACACCAGATGCACCATCCACACCATCATTGGAAGCCGGACCAAGTCTTGGAACTGCACCTCCAGCATCAAGTGGTGAACCAACTTTGGCAACTGCAGCTCCAACATCAAGTGAAGGACCAAGTGAAGGACCAAGTCTCGGAACAGCACCTCCAGCTTCTGGTGACGGACCAACTCTCGGAACTGCACCTCCAGCTTCTGGTGGAGAGACATCAGTTCCGGCTGCTGGACCATCGGGTTTCAATCCAGCAGAAGCATTGGCAGCCCTCTCCAAGGCACCACCAAAGGAAGTAGATCCAGTAACTGATGGAGCAGGTCCAGCAGGATTTAACCCCGCTGCAGCCTTAGCAGGTTTGAAAAAGGCACCCGTGAAGGAGATAGATCCAGTAACCGATGATGCTGGTGCAGCAGGATTCAATCCAGCAGAGGCACTTAAACGGTTGAAGAAAACCCCATCAAAAAGCGACGATGAAAATGGAGATGATACCAAATCAGATTTCAATGCGGCTATGGATAAAGATGAAGACTTCGAATCTGGAGAATCTGCTGAAGATATGAAGTCCCAGCTCCAAGCTCGTCTTAAAAAAGCATTCAAGAAATAGAAGAAAGCCATATTTCAAGTCTCTTATTTTTGTATTATCAAGGAAAACAAACAAACTTTATACCTTTACCAACTAACTAAAAAATGAAACTAAGATATGTTTGGAAGTATAAGCCCCGCAACCAATTTGTGTAAATTCGGATTGCCAAATTTAGATGAAGCCCTTGGAGGAGGATTGGCCAGAGGAGCTACATTTATTGTTGAACAAACAATAGGAGCCGATAGCGATCCATTTGTACTGAGTTTCTTAGCAAATGGCCTTCAAAGCATGGATTACACGTATTTGCTTTCCACGGAACAAACATTTGATCATTACAAGTCAATTTTTCAGGGATTTGGAAGAAATCCGGATATGGAGCTAAGGACGGGTAGATTGAGGTTTATTGACGCATTTTCAGGCTCATTTCAGGCTGGACTATCATCAGTCGTCTCAACCATAGACGCTGACAACGTAGGTATCGAGCGGTTGCCTGACATCACAGATCCTAGGGAAGTCAATGAGGCTATCCGCCGGTCCCTTCTTCATGTAACCAAAGGTCCCACAGTTGGTATACGGGGGGCAGTTATGAGTCTGTCTTCAATAATTAATACAGTTGGAGATAACAAACAGGTGTTTACATTTTTACAAAATCGACGAGCGATGGACAAATTGGAAAATTCAACGACACTGATTGCTTTAAATGAAGATGCTCACGATCCAAGATTCATTCGCGCGATCGAACATATGGCTGATGGAATTCTGAGTGTCACGAGAGTAGATGATCCTGCACATGCTGAACCTGTGCAACAAGTGGAAATTAAAATGATTAAGGGCCGAGCCGAACTTGCAGGAAGAAAGATACAATTTCAATTTTCGCAAGGTCGGATAACAGATTTGGATTAATTAGTTTAAATCATCTAAACAATCCAATGAATCATCGAAACTGTCAAACTATATCAGATTATGGATGACTGTTACATCGTAGAGGGAACTCCATTTCTTTACATTAAAAGTATCAAGGCACTGGTACTTGGGGACCTTCATCTTGGTCAAGAGGTAGGATTAATGGGTTACGATCCTGAAGGAGATAAGATTGTTTCAG
>JACZSS010000408.1 GCA_022574115.1 Candidatus Heimdallarchaeota archaeon
TGGAGCGCCTCCTGGTGGAATGCCGGGAATGCCCCCTGGAGGAGGAATGCCGGGTGGTATGGGTGGAATGGGCGGAATGCCAGGTATGATGTAATAATTTAGGTCAACAGCAGCACATATCAATCAAACTACTACGAATTCAAAATCTACATAATCTAGGTTGTTTCAGGGGTTATTTTATGCCCGTCAGCGCTGACGTAATTTCGCTGTTAAATTAATGACCGTTCCGCAAATTACTACTTTTCTTCTTTTAGTTTTTTAATATCAGCATAAGCCTGAACTGGCAATTTACTTGGATGATACGATATTGCATCTGCTAGGAGTGCTTGTCCCTCATCGGGAAGGGTAGTTAGTTTTTGAAGTGGTTTAATTATCTGGACGAATTCTTTTCGCAGGTGTCTATTCATTGGGACTGATACAGCCATTTCCCTAATAAAAATTAGGTGATCAACAGCAACAAACCCCTTATATGCAAATTTTCCACCAGGGGATTTTACAGCCTTCTTTGCAAAATGCGTCATTTCTAAAATCTCCTCTTTAGTTAAATTGGCCTCTTTTGCATATCCGATTAGTCGTTGAGCTGCCCACAATCTTCGTTTTGGATTATCATCAGCCATGACTCGTTGAAGACGAAAGATTATTTCTTTTCTATTTCTTGGAACATTTTGAGATCCCATAAAAAATAAAAACCCAAAACCAAACAAGATTAGACCGGTGAGGATCAACATCGCTCTGACTCCTGAAAATGGTAACGTAAAAGTATGGAATAATTGAATCAATAGTCCACTCATCATAAGTACGATTCCCCAAGTTTTTGCTCTCTTGGCGTCTTCCGAAATTTCTGCGATGATCGTTTGATCAATTGAAGGTGGTCTGGCCACTAGTTCAAACTTATCTAACAATTTCATAAACAACAGGTTTATGCTAGTCGTAAATAGCTACGCTAACTCATTTTCTTGGTAAAAACTCGTATTTTTCAAATCTGATTCAGTCTATTTTTTTAACTATTAAGCTAGATATTCAATCATGAGTGATTACGAAGAAGGAGAAATGTTAATCAACCGACTGTTGGTTCTTTTCCAACTAATTGCAGTTCCCCTTTACTTCGCTTTTTTCAGCTATATTTGGCGGTCTGAAATTAAGAGATTCTTCGCAACCGATACCATTTTAATCCGAAACTTACCTAATTGGGTTGTTTGGTTTGAGGTGTATCTTGCCATTCCAATATTTTTTTCTCTTCCATGGGTTACAATTACCTTAATACGGGCGACCCGAATTGCCGATGCATATACGTTGATGGGTAGAGCACTTGGAAGAGTTAGAATCGACCAGAAATTATTTTACGGCATAAACGCTGGATTTACATTGGTGTTCATTATCTTGCCGTTCGCAAGTCCGATGATCACAGTTATTGGAGTCTTCGTGGCAGTTTTCTTACTGTTTGATAAAATAAAAGTAGCTAAGATATCATTTTTCATTTGGTTCATTCCTGCCCTGATTCTCTCCTTTATCCCAGGTCTAATTGCGATTGCTTTCTACTCGAATTATGCAGTTTTATGGGAGACTATCTTTGAGACGTGGCGTACTAGGATAGATACCATATTTGGGGTAGGCTTGGCACTTGCTATTGCCATCACTATGGGTAATTTTCTAGCGTTTTTACTTGAAAAAGGTGTCCGTGATAATCGAAGCGATATTAATCCCTACCGGATTGTTTACCTGCTCAAATTCATACTATTCATGATATTTTTAGGAATTTTCCTTTTTGAAGACAGTGTGATAATCAATACTCTGAATATTATTGCCGGAGTAATTGCAGCATTGGAATTCATACTACGTAGAATTACCAAACTACCGAGTGAAAGTGGGGGGGCAAATCTGATGGTCTTTGCCTTCATAGCCATCAACTTTCTGACGAATCAACTCAGGAGTGGGAGTACCGAGGCAGTATTCAAGGCATTTCTAATTGTGTTATCAAGTTTAATCTTTTTTCTATTGTTCTTTATTAGTTATCGTTATGCGGAAGACGAAGAACTCCTATCCGGATCAAGAAGCTGATATCAAAGCGAATTATTCTAGTTCTTCGAGGGTTTGGATCTTGTTATCCTTTATTTGCTTCATAAGTGTAGTTACATATCCTGCAATTTTGTTTCGATAACTCTTGGATTGCACATTTGTTATTTCTTGAACAAGTCTCTTGTTGTTTTCGAAATCGATGGATGCTTGATCGTAGAAATTAATCACTATATTTTTTGAAATTCTTTTTATGGCACGTGATCTTACGTTTCCTATCTATAACACGACTCCGTTAAGTTCAATTCTTTTCATATTACTTTCATTAAAAAAAGAAACGATGTAGTACGCGTAAAAATCAAAGCTGTAGATCTGAAACCTAGAAATATTCAAATCAGTTTAGAGTTTTGCTGTTCACTTTCCTCCGTTCTCACCTTGCTACCGACAACTATTCCTCCACTAATAATAATTAAGTTCTTAATGATATATTGACCTTCGAGAGTCAGAATAAGAGGAAAAGTCTGAAAACAAACTTCGGGTAGAAGAATTAACGGAAGCATCGTTCCCGGCATTTGTAAAAATAATAAGAATATTGCCACCCGATTTAACTTCTGTATCATCAATGTGACACCGATCGTCATCTCCCATATTGCAAGTATTGGAAGAAATATGTCTGGAGGTATGAACACAATTGTATCTTTGACCAACTGTTCGGCAGGGCTCCTCCCGACCAACTTGAGGGCTCCAAACCAAATGAAAACTATCCCAATTGAATATCTCAATAATATAAGCCCATATTTATCAAAAGTTTCAGTTATGTATAAGTCAATTTTATTGAAAGTTTGGTTATTACGGATAATTTTGCCCAAGTTCACATGAATTTTAGCGGTCCTAATTTTATTAATTTAGTGTAATACCTATCCGCAAAGGAGGTCTATAGTTTGTTATATTGGCTTTAAGTTGCCATTTACATCTAAGAATTTGAGCGTCAGCAACATTAATTGTATCTAGCCATCAGGTTTGTTGTATGAAAAGATGCTAACTCAGGGTATCGTACAACTCTTCATCCGGATAGACGGATAATCCTATATCGGACATAATAAATGGACGCTCGATCAAACTGTGCTTAATCCCTCGCATTTTTCTTACCTGTAATGACCTTCTGCCGGTAGAACCAAATTGATATTTAAGAGTAATGACTCCTTGTGCCATGAATTCTTCAATTCCAAACCTAGAAATTTCTTCGTCATTTCTCATCTCTGAAATCATAAGGGTCGTGCATGTCAGTGCGGACATAACCGCCGACAATTTGAGTATTTCTCTTCGTTTCGTATTTTCACCTTCTAGACCTAGAGCAAGTGCAGTAATTGAATCAATCACAACTCTTTCAGCACCGATTGAATCGATTAGTCGAATCAGCTCGTTTAATAGTTCATCCACCTCGAGTTGAATCGTATATTTTTCGCCGGATTTTAGACCAGCCCGTTCCGAATATCCATCTATCATGGCAAGAAGATTCTGCTCCTCAAGTGCCGCCAGATCCCAACCATAGGACTGTGCATCAGCACGGACGTTCTCCAGACTTTCATCAAAACTCACATAAATTCCTGGCTCATCTTCTTGTAAAATTCCATTTACGAGAAATGCTAGTCCGAACGTAGATTTACCACCTCCAGCTGGCCCCGCAATCAAGATTGTTCGCTCTTTTGGATAGCCGCCTCCTAGAATTTCATCCAATCCGTTTATCCCTGTACTAACTCGTTCTAACATAATGTGTTTAGGTCAATAATTAATATG
>JACZSS010000409.1 GCA_022574115.1 Candidatus Heimdallarchaeota archaeon
ATTCTTTTCGGGTTCCTTAAGCAAATGCTAGAATGAAGGCTTGTATGCTAGAATAAAGGAACAATTGCTAGATTAATTAGCCAATTGTTAAGAATATCAAGGATTTGGCTAATCTTGGGACAGACTATATCGAACGATCGATTTGGAATAATTATGCGTTGCTGGCATTGTTGGCATCCAACGAGTCGCTTAACAGATTTGTACATCCTACGAATTAACAAATGAAGCAAAAACCGATCGGTAAATGATTCAGATTTATTTACTCGATAGTTTCATCAATTACAGCACCCAGCCGCTGTCGGATAAAACTAATGATATACCGAGTTTCCCGCTTTATCAATTTATTATAAGATACAATTAAACCTCCTATTAACATAGCGAGGATTGTCTCTTGAGAGATACCATTTTCGCCCACAATCTCCGTGACAACCCACAGAGTTATGCTTAAACTAATGAAAAAAATTATAACTCCTGATATGGAAATATTAATTTTAAGGGATTGACGAGATATGAACGAGAGTACTACTAAATCTATCGTGTAACCAACAATCAAACCAATTGGAATCCATAGAGGTGATTGGGATCCTACCGTTTCCCAAATTAAGATCGTAATAATAAAGGAGAAAATTTGGGTTAAAACCGCATGCGTTTGTCTGTTTGTTGCAACCAACAGTTGCCAAAACATAGAAGATATTGATGCTATTAATGTAGCGATTAGGGCAAATTGAAAATATATAATCCCACCTTCAAGTGATTCACCATACAATTGCAAAACCCAAAAATCAGCAAAATAAAACAATAGCAAATAAGGGATAAAAGTAACCAAAAATGTAATTTGCAGTACATCCTGAAACAAATTTTTTAATTTTTCTTTTTCCGTCTCGTAATAATACGAAGCATTGACGAACAATATTCGAGAAATTACGACGCTAAACCATCTAAGAAACTGCCCAAGACTGATCGCTAAAAACCAATATCCAACGTTCTCCTCAGAGGTAACATCATTTAGGTAAAGCACACTTAAATAATATGTTGTGCCTCCTATTGCTGCTACAGTTCCCCACGCTATAAAATTGAGTATATGAGATTCAAGCCGCTTCTTTGGCACCTTCAAAAAGTGCTCCCTATCTCGTGCAATAATGTAAATATAAACAAGAAATTGAGAAACGACAAATGGCATCAGAAGGGTTAGATTGCCTTCTATTGAAGTCTGAATAATTATAATTAATGAGACGATAAAAATTATGAATTTGCTTGCCTCGATTAATGAGAACGTTCGAAATTTCATTCTTGCGTAATAATAGCTTTTTGTCAGAGAGTAAGTTGCGAACCCGAAACTCAAAATTATGATCCAATAAATTTCAATGTAATCAAGCTGAAGCAAGCCAGAAAGATACCCAACCGAATACAAGAGAGCAACAAATATGTTAAAGACAAGCATGATAATATGGTGCCACGATACTATTAACGAGGAATCTGACTCGATTTGGCTGTGTTGTTTTTGGGCTAAATGTTTAGTTAGTGAATCTCCAAAAGTAAATTGGCTAATTGCAATTATAAGATATGCACTGCTCAATATGCCTGATAAATTTCCTACAAATTGGACTCCGTATCGATTATTTAAGACCCAGAGGTACAACGGAAGTGTAATACCATTTACACCGCTGACGATCAGACCGTAGCGGGCTTGACTCCGAAAATTCGCCATCGTACAGATCATCGGTAGCATTTGGTTTTCTAACTATTTCCTTTGAGTCTTAATTTGAGTTAAGGAACTCGAGTTTGTTTGGACTTCGAGATAATGCACTCCATTTAGACACCAAATAACCCAAATGCTTGTGGAAAATTCGACGATCCTCTCATTCCAAATAAGTACTCCTCTGGTTGTTAAGAGAGAGAACGTATTAATGAGACATACATGTTAGATTTAATCAAACAACATGAAAACAAAATTTTTAAGCATGATTAGTAGTACAGAGCGGTGAAAATTCTAATAACAGGTGGTGCAGGATACTTCGAATCCACCGTGAATCGAATGTTCCTTTGAAGGGGTGGTCATAAAGTTGGAGTGTTAAATCGATCCTATTTTGGTAAGGAATCATTCAGCAAGATTGCAGATCCACCTAATTTGCAAATCGTAAATACTGACATCAGGTTTGGTGATGCCGATGTTTTGATGATATTGGTTAGACTAACTATTTCATTCAATGCGTTAATGAAGTCCCCTTAATCGCTGGCTGTCAATCTAACTTATTCCCACTAAGGAAGTGCCGTCGTTGATCCTGTACATAAAAGAAAAGCTTAACTCATATCGGTTCAGTTCTATTCGGTGCGTAGGATTTAATACTCTAATGGAATTCTGACGACAAGGTCAACAGGTAATACTAATCCCAGCATACAACTTTAGCCCAATCCATTAATTGACGCACTTTACCGCTCGATACGTATTTTAGCTAACAAAAAAGTTCAATTGAGCTTATTGATCAATCATCGAAAGTTTAAAACCAGATAATCATAATCCACATGACCAAAAATAAAAATCTATTAATCATTGATGTTTGAACATAAAATGTGGAGAGCTCTATACTTCCACTAGTCATTTCTTTCTCATATCTGTTCCTTTTCCTCCCTTTTGTGGGGCAGTTAATTTTGCTTGAAATATCAAAACATACTGATTTAAGGATTTCAGGACTTGAGAGAACAGCATTCTTGTTACTCCTCGGCTTGCTGTTTTCGATTGATTGGTTTCTAATTCTCGCTACCTTAGGACACCTGAATCAAAATTATCTACTTTTATCGGAGTTGTTTATTTGTTTTATATTATAAATTAGGAATTTTCGTGCGCTTGCTCAAAACAAGAAACAATTTATCCCAATGATTGCTTTTATGACAACTGTAAAACTTTCCGACCGTTTCACTAAAATCACAATTTTGTTGTATAGTGTTTTTATTTTTTTACCGCGTTCATTAATACTTTATACCGGTCCAGTTAGCCAAGACACTTTTAGAGTTTTGGCAATATCTAGGCACATTGTTGAATATGACAGCACCTCGAACTTGGGAGGAATACTTGGATGGTTCGAAATCTTACCTGATACACAAGCCATAGGGGCAGTAGGATTATTTAGCTTAATTGCTTACCACTCTTCTGATAAATTGATTGATTTCATTTACATAACAACGATAACTTTCTATTTATTATTTTTACTGGCAATCTTTAGTTATCTCTTAATTAATCGTATATTGGTAATGCAGAATTTTGATCCGGGGGCGGGAGTAAAAAATACAATAATTTTCTTGCTGATGCTGTTATATAGTTCAACACCAGTTGTTATAAAATTTACAGCTGGCTGGTATTCAGGTCGAACCTTCATATTCATTCTTGTTCCCATCTACTTGTATTTTCATTTATGCTATAAAGCCCGATTCCGAAATA
The DNA here is from genome assembly GCA_022574115.1 of Candidatus Heimdallarchaeota archaeon. Lineage (GTDB taxonomy): Archaea > Asgardarchaeota > Heimdallarchaeia > Heimdallarchaeales > Kariarchaeaceae > LC-2. Next base: position 3,437 of record JACZSS010000409.1, read on the forward strand.
TTTTCTTAGCATTGTTGATCCTGAACTTCTCATTGTTTCATAGAGCGATCGCTCTGCTTTTTCTAATCTTGGCGAGTGACATATTGTCGAAATCGGTGTTAAGATTGGAAAATCGGGACGACAACAAACAACGTCAACTTTTCAAAATATTAATTGCTTCCCTAGTATGTCTGACCACTGTTCCATTATTTTTATGGGCATTCTCGTACGATGAATTAATCTGGATATGGATGTTGCGTGATTTACAATTCTTAGCGAATTTTCTCAATTTTAGATTTCCCAATAATCTCCTCGGATCGATCGAAGTTTTATTTATTTTCTCAGTATGGTTCATTATACGACAAGGCTGGTTATTTGCAATCTCTATTTATAAT
>JACZSS010000410.1 GCA_022574115.1 Candidatus Heimdallarchaeota archaeon
AAAATTAAATTAAAAGACAATGAAATTCATGAGATTAAAAAATATGTAAATATCAGAAATCGAATAGCCCATGGTCAAACAGCTTCACTTAATTATAGTAATTTATCTAAATTCAGAATAACAATTGGGACAATATTATATCGTTTATATCCATCTTTAGATGAATAATATAATTTATTTGCATAAGAGTAGAGATAAACGAACAAATTGGTTAAGAAAATGAATAACCGGATAAGCTGAAAATTATTGATCAAATAAAACGTGAGAGTAAGAAACTACTCTGTTAATATTTTTTTGAATTTCACCTATTTTAATTTGGACATTCGCAATATAATCCGAAAATTTTTCAACATTGACCGTAATTCTACTTCTTGCAATAAATTGAGAGAAAATTTTGTTTTCGATGAAGGTTACGCACGGTTCTTTCAAGGTTGTATAAAGCCATATTGCATCTCTAGTCTTTTCTAGTTCCATTATGTATTTAATGAAAATGTGGAGGCTAGGTGTGTCTACCATCCTTAAATCTGATGATTTATGCATCGATCGGGCGATTGCTAGATCGCGTGCCGTTTGTGGATCCAAGGATAGATCGGGTCCCTTTGATGGATCTGAAGGTAGATCGGCAGAAATGACATGATAATCAATAATGAACTGGAATAACTCTCCGATGTTGAAGGAATAAGAAGAACCTTTACCTGTTTTCAACCTAATAGTTTTCAAATAGATTTTCATTACCTTTTGGTCAAATTCAAGCAATATGGGTTTCTCAACCTCATTCATCTCTTTGTATTTATTCGAGTTATGAATTAATTCTAACCAGTCATAAATCAAGCCGAAAATTGCGATTTCAGAACTTCCATTTTTTTTCATTGATTTACTAATTTCATTCTTGTGAATTTCATCCAAGGATAATTCAAAAGAGCTTGACTGTCCTGCCGTTAATTCTTTTACTAGAGCTGGATTTACTAGCTGAAGTGGTAATTCAAATTCTATGTAATTTGTTATGGCATTGAGGAATGATTGATACTCATTTATTGCTTTTGTGGATTCAAATATCACAGCGCACAGTTTATTGATCGAGTACACCATCGAATGATGGGTTTTAGAGAGACAGTAAACCCCTGATTCTAATATTTTTCCAATCTTATTGTCATTCGTTAACTCCTTAATTCGTTCAATTCTTTCTGATTTCTTATTATCTGAAGTTCTGACTACATTTTCGATGACAAGAAGTGTTTCTGCATTAGCTACATCTATTAATTCGCCTTTAATTGCATGATTGAAACTACGATAGTCAAATACTGAAAGATATTTCTCAAGTACTTCAATCACCGGTCTTCTATTCTTCAACAAGACTCTTAGTTGGCTCATCCTTTTTGATTGGTCCAACCAGTCAAATCCATATGGAATAGGTGTTCGATAGGTTTCAAAGATTGTAAGATTTGCAATAGTTGCTTGATCGTCATTATATTCTTTTGAAGATTTGTAAATTAGCCACAAAATAGTTAGAAAAGTAACAATGACTATAATTAGGGTCGGAAGTATTCCAACAGATAGATCCGTGAAATCCAGAGATCGAAATGGGGTATCAGGTATTCCCTTAAAAGAGAAAAATAACATCGTAAAAATCAACCCAAATACCATGTAAATTCTTGCAACATATGTGTCAAGAATTTTTTTTGAGAATAAACCAGTAGTAGCGAAATCAACTTGTCCATACTCGAAATCCGACAATTTAGCAACTGATTTGTTGATTATGGGATTCACTAATTCTCGACCTGGGTCTATTGCGCTCAATAATAACCCAATTAACGTTCCAAAAAATATAATACCAAAAGAAGAGTTTATTGTAAGAGGTGGCAAAACTAGTAAAAGAAGAGCTGTTGATAAAAATGCAATACTGCCTGAAAGTTGATTATTTGTATAAATGGATCTAAGCATTGGTGAATAACAATGAACTAATCTAATTACATTTTTGCAAGACATTTATCACGATGCAAAATAACTCAACAATAATTGATCAACCCGTTCAATTATCCTTGTTAACATTAGATCGTTCAACCTTAAAGTATTAACAAAGTTCAAAAAATAACCTTCGGGGCATCCTTAAGTTACATAGAAGCTGTTTCAGAATAACTTCCCAATTGTTAAATTTCAAGATTTTAGGGATTGGCATTTTGTGATGTGAATGTCGTAGGGCTTTTTAGTCTTATTCCGATAATTTTTACCGCAAACCTCACACAGTCGATCCACATTGCAACCCCAAACATGAAAATTGTAAGATCTCCGGGTTTTATTGCGATAATTCTCGCCACATTTAATACAGAAACGATCCTTTCCGCAACTCCAAATATGATTTTGAAAAGAACTTCGAATTTTATTTTTGTAATTTTTTCCACATTTTGTACACAAACGATCCTTCCCACAAGCCCAGGTGTGATTTTGAATAGTAGAGAATGTCTTATTTCTGAATTCCTTTGAACAGGCTTGACAGGTATAGTCTAATTTCTGTAACGGAGCTGGCTTCTTCAAAAGCCAAAAATTACGATCGTTGACTGTATGGTTACTAACTCTCGGCTTAATTTGGTAATTCCATTTTGGAATCGATCTATCAAAGGTAATATTAAGAGTACTCAGTTGCTCCGGAGAGACTTTCAAACCAGTTTGGTAAACTTTCTCGGTGAGAATGGCATTCACCTTCAATCCAGTCGTCGTTGTCGTGGTTTTGATGTAGTTCAGAGCAGTTTCTTGATCCACAAGGGGTCGACCAGCCCAGTTAAGACTGATATAACTAAAAAGTCGATGTTCAATAGGGTTCCATTTTGACGCTCCAGATGGATAATGACAAACTTGGACTGTCAATCCTAATTGGTCTGCTAGTTTTTCCTGAATAAACCATTTCCATAAATAACTTCTTGCTGCGTTACCACCACCCGTATCACAAAGTATCAATAATTCCGTTGCAGTTGGATATCGTTTGGATCCAGACCGTTGCCACCAGATTGCAACAGAGTCGGCTGCAAATTCTGCTGTGCTCTTGTTAGTACCACAATACACGAAACCTTGATTATGTTGAATATCATAAATACCAAAAGGAACTAACAACGATGTTGCTCGAGCAGGGAAGGAGTGGTCTAAGGTCTTAAAAGGCTGTTGTCTCCAAATCTGACCTGGGTTCTTGTAATCTCCAATCAACTCTTTTTTCTTGCAGTCAATACTGATAACAGGATTTCCTGTTTCCAAAAATCGTAATTTTTGGCTAGTGATAAATCGAAATTGTTGATCACGTTGCGGATTATTGCCCTTAACCGATTTTGTTTGACTATTGACCCTTGGTGAATAACAATTACCACGTAAAATTCGGGCAATTGAGCTTGGAGCAAGGTTGAGATGTTCTTTATCTAGTGCTGCAGAAAGTTTGCGTAAACTCCGCCGTGTCCATTTTAAACCAGTCATCGGATCACCCGCCGTTTCATCCTCAATTAATTGAAGAACTGCCACTTCATACCTTGGATCAGTTATTTTTGGGTTTCTTCCCCCTCCACTTTGTCGAATAGGTGAACTATAGTAGCTACTAGAATATTGAGCTAGTAATTCTTGTTTTCCCCTGCGTATGGTTTTAAGGGCAGTTCCAGTGAGTTGTTGTAATTGCTTCATGCTGCCGCGAGGTAGGTTGAGTGCAAACAATCCAAGAAATAGACGACGTTGCTTTTCACTAAGGCAATTTCGAAGAAAGAATATCATTGAACCTGGATGTTGAATATGAGTTCGCAATTCGAAGAATTGTTTGAGAAATTGAACTCGCCTC
>JACZSS010000411.1 GCA_022574115.1 Candidatus Heimdallarchaeota archaeon
AATTCTTTTATGGTGAAACAAGCTTTTTAGGGGATATTTTGTATCGTTTTTTAGATTGGTAAAGCTATTTTTGATCTATGTTTTACCACCTATCGTCGCCTTTGTAGTATCTATAATTTTTTTCTTGTTAATCACTTATAGTTTTCACTCGAAGCCATGGAATCTCAAGGGATGGCTCATCAGTTCTGTATTTTTATGGATGCCATGGTCCGGATTTACCATTCTATTGCGTTACGCATCCTCAGAAAACCTTGCAATATGGTACCTTCGATTCTCATTCATTTCGCTTCAAGTTTTACTGTATGCCTCTTACAGATTTCATCATCTTATGGTCTTCAAACCGACCGATAATCGGTTTGCGACTTTCGGACTTGCGATTATTACAGGTTTTAACATTGTATTATCTTTTGACCAAACATATTTACATGTAAAATCCGTTGGTGAATATTATACCGATTCATTTCATCCATTATTGATGATTACAAACATAGTGGGTGCTAACTGGGGAATATACTGGGTTATTAGGGCATTGAGTAGAATGGATGCTCTAGCTCTATTTTACGATAAAAGGGGAAGACAAAAAGCGATCCCAATATTTTTTCTGATTTCGCTAATGGGAGCAACTGTGTTGCTCAGTATCATCTGGTTATTTTCAAACGAGCGAACTGATTCCACTCCATTCATCTTAATTGTAATTTTCGGATTTATTTTTATTGGCGTAACTTATGGAATAAATCCTAATAGCACGATATTAGCTCCTCAAAGACTCTGGGGCTTTCTTATTGTTACGAATGCTGGCTTACCTGTCTTCGAGCATCATTTTTCCAAAGACGAGAGAATTGGGGAGCTTGCACTCATTGCTATGGCCATTACTGCCTCAAACACTATTGTTGTGTCTCATTTTGCTAGTGATTCGTACGTCAATGAGGTTGTTCTCGAGGACAGAGCAATATTAATTGAGCAAGTAGATGAATTGATGTTTTGTTTAATTGCAGATTATTCTTCTCTGCAACTTCAAATTGTTTTGAACGAGGCAGTCAAACGAATTGTCGAACATATTGATTTTAAGCCCACCTATCTGGGAGATAAATATGGTAAATTCAGTTACGTGGATCAGATTATTCGTGACATTTTTCAAACGTCAAGCCTTGAAAGTAGAGTCCGAAGGTTCAGGACAAGATCATCATGAACATATATGTTATTACAAGTCTCGCTTTAAGCCTAGTATTCATCATTCTTGGGTTAATCCAAATCATTAGCGTGTTTCGTAAATACTATCAGGGAATTGGTTATGTAATTGTCATCTCCTATCTCTTATTTTTACTTCATGTATTGCTGGACATACTGCTCTTTTACAGTGAATCTGTAGATCGAGCACTTAACATTTCCAAAGTGTCATCTGCAGTATTAGGTTCTGCCTTTTATCTCTTGCACTATTTTCATGACGAAATTTCGACAGAATATCGACAAAGAAAAACAATGACCTTGGCCTCTGCTCTCTTGGGAGTCGTCATTGGTGGCACTCTGATTGATGGTAGCATAACAATCGATGAAGAATTAAATGCTCCAATCCTGTCTCCCTATTATGGGCTAGTTTTTGTAATGCAAGCAATCTTAGTTATCCACCGATTGACGAATCATAACCTAAAGATGGGAGAACTTTCTGAACATTATGAAATCGAGACCTCATTTACATTATCTGCAAGAATAAAACTGCAGAAGATCTCATATGCATTGGCCTTCCTTACATTAGTTAGCTTTATTTTCTTTCAAAATGTAATTTCAACTCCTTTTACTGCCACGATCACGATTTCTCTCCTCCTCCTCTCGTATCTCTACAGGATAGATTCCTTGTCTTCATTGCCAATTTCTCAAAAACTGGACGCAATTGCACTGATTGAGGAAGGTGAAGTGAAATTCCTACATGCTTTTGCACCTGAAGGGTTTCATTTTGCTGAAGGACAGGATTTTGGAATATTCATGACAAGCATAGGTAAATTCTTTGAACAAATAATCCAATCAGAAACAAGGATCCAGACAATTTCGACTCAGGATACTGAGCTGGTGTTTGAGGAATTGGATGATGGATTTTTGATCATGATGATGGAAGATAAAATCCCATTGTTACAAAAGATTCTGAAAGCTACTGCAGATGATATAAATCGTATAAAACCTCAAAAATTGGAACAGTTCACCGAAATTGTTACGAAACAACTGATCAGATTGGAGATCTAACACGGACCGCTAACAGCAAGAGAAGTGATGCGAATCAGTTATAGGAAATACAGATATTTTGTTTCTGATCTAGGTGTTGAGTCACCGTGATAGCAATTGTCATTCAAAGAATGGGTACCCAATTTGTATTTTTTAGATCAAACAAGAAAAATAATCTTGTCTAAATATTTCCTCAGCTAGTTTTTACCAATGATGAATTTTTACTCTCTCCGACTCTAACTTCGTAAGGATTGCTAAATTTACTTCTTGTTGAGCATTCAGATAGATAGTGTATTCCGGAGTGGTGATATCGTAAACCACCTGATAATCCCAGCTATCTTTAGCAAGTTCTGTGAGATGTGCCCTCGAGAATTCCGTGTGTTCAACTTTTTTAACAATTGCTTCCACCCAAATTGGCAATTTCTTCAATGTCGCAACTGGAGTGCTTGGATCCACTCGTAAATTTAATACGACTCGACGTTTTGTCCGATCAGACATATTACTGATTCGTTTGGTTGAAAGTTCACGATTGGAGATCACTAATAAATATCCGCTACTTGTTCGAATGTGAGTTGATCGTATACCTATTTTTATGACTTTACCAGAATCACTACCCACTTTTATCGAATCACCTACTTTGAAGGGTTTGTCAAAATATATTACTAAAGAGGCAAAGAAATCAGCTATTAAATTCTGTAATGCAAATGCAATACCTAGTGCTAATATGGAAAGACCCGCTAGATATGCAGTTATATTAATTCCCAGAACCGATAAATACCAAAGTATAACCACGATTGTAACAAACACTTTTGCCAACAAGCTGAAGAACGGTACAATGTGCTCTAATTCAGGGTTAGTCTCTGTATAATACTCGGCACTCTCTCTAACAATTCCTTTCAGTATTTTCAATGTATAAAAGCCGATCAAACCCATAAAAAGTAGTAAAAGAATGAACTCCATCGCATCTGGTATATTTAAGGGGCTGAGTGCAAAGTTTATACTGATTACAATTCCCAAGAATAGGGTTATACCCTCGTCCAAAGCTCGCCCGATCTGTCTTACTCGTTCAAAAGTTTCATCTTCCGAATCAAAATTTTTCAGCTGTTTTACTATTATACCTTTGATGATATAAAATATAATCAGATATGTAAATAACAAAAAAAGAGACACGAGGTAATCCCACCCCGTGTTGTCAAAAAAAGAATATGCCTCAGCATCCTCTTTATATGGAATGTGCGTCATGTGTTTCTCAGTTTTGCATGGGTGTTTAAATCGAATCTAAGTCTTCCAAACTCTTTGAGTATTTTTCTGATAGAATGATGGGGACATCTTGAAGATAACTCTATTCAGTGCTTGAATTCCAAAGATCAGTACTAAGATATTTTAGTCCGCTGTCATTAAGTAAGACCACAAGTGTTTTCCCTTTTAATTCATCCTGTAACAATTTGATGGCTGCCATCACATTAGCACCCGACGAAAATCCCGCAAATATACCCTCTTTAGATGCCAGTTGACGGCACATTTCTGTTGCCTCTTTGTCGGACATTGACAGATAGCCGTCAGGTTTGATCT
>JACZSS010000412.1 GCA_022574115.1 Candidatus Heimdallarchaeota archaeon
AGGCATTTTACTATATAGGAGTAACCGACAATGGGAACCCAAAAGGATTGCAAGATGATGATCTCAAAGTAAGCCTAAAACTTTTGAAAGATGTTGCCAATCTTGCAGGTGCCAAATTATCCCTCCTGCGAAAAGAGAAGGGAAATGAGGGATTTGTAGCAGAACTCTTCGTTCGGCGCGAAAAAAATCCAGATGAACTTCCAATTGATATTAGAATCGCTTCTGTTGGCAATGTTGATGCTGGAAAATCTTCACTCATTGGAGTATTACTAAAAGGTGATCTAGATGACGGTCGTGGTAGCGCTCGAAGCAGAGTTTTTCGATACTTACACGAACTTGAATCTGGTCGAACATCATCGGTTAGTACAACAGTCCTTGGTTTTGATGATAATGGAAACATTGTTAATCAAGATAGAGTTCAAACCCCATCCGACATAGAACTACTTGAAAGATCCCTAAAGACTATTACTTTTCATGATTTAGCCGGCCACAAAAAATATCTGAAAACTACTATTTTTGGGTTAACTGGTTTAACTCCTGACTTCGCAATGTTAATCGTGGCCGCGAATCAAGGAGTATTACAAATGACTAAAGAGCACTTAGGTTTGGTAGTCAGCCTTAAAATTCCCTTATTTGTTGTTTTAACCAAGATTGATATTGCTCCTGAAAACAAAAAGTTACAAACTTTTTCTGAGTTAAAGAATGTGCTGAAAATCCCCGGTGTTTCGAAAGTTCCGCTAACTATCAAAACAAAGGCTGATGCGGTCGTTGCGGCCCTGAACATTTCCTCAAATTCAATCGTTCCAATTTTTCAAATTAGTTCGGTAACAGGTGAAGGATTGGACCGACTTCAGTATTTTCTCCAATTATTACCTGCAAAATCATTTGGAGAAAATGAATCTAAAGATGAATTTCGAGCTTATATCGATGATATTTTTCAAGTTCAAGGTGTCGGAACTGTTGTTGCAGCAATGGTGTATTCTGGTAGTTTAAAGGATAAAGAAGATGTACTCCTTGGACCAGCATCTGATGGATCCTACAAAACTGTCAGAATCAAATCTATTCATTACAAGCGAGTACCCGTGAATGCTATTGTTTCTGGCCAAAATGCTACCTTTGCGCTTAAAAATATAAAGCGTGAAGAGGTCCGGAAGGGCATGGTTTTGTTGGGTTTGGATAATAAAACAAATGCAACATATGAATTTGAAGCAGACATTTACGTTCTGTATCATTCAACGACCATTCGAACTGGTTACTCTCCAGTTATTCATTGTCGGTCTATTAGACAATCAGCAGTTATGCTCAAATTCAAGGAAAAAGTACTAAGAACTGGCTCAAGATCGAATGTTCGATTCAAGTTTAAATACCGACCTGAACACCTGCGAGTGGGTCAACGTATCGTATTCAGAGAAGGCAGAACTAAAGGGCTCGGGATTATTACAAACGTCATTCCTAAAGAAGAATTATTGTAAGATTTTACCATTCGTCACCAGTATTTTACCCGATTTGACAACAGGTTCAATATTAGTTATTTTTTCAAGGACAGAGATGTTATCCAAGGCATTTTCAGTCATAATTAGAAGATCTCCCATTTTTCCGACTTCTAACGAGCCCAAATCCTCCTCAAGTTTGACTGCTCTGGCGGCGTTAATGGTAGCACATTAAAGCGCCTCAGCATTGGTCATACCAGTATTATCAACCATGAATCGAATTTCTGTTGACGACGACCCATGCTCATTACCCACAGGAGTGTCAGTACCCAAGGCGATTTTTACGCCCATTTCCAGAGCGGTTCGGTGATTTTCTTTAACTTTCTCAGTTGAAATCGAATCGAATATTGAACCGTTTTGAAGAACCAATCTTGGGCTATCCATAAAAAGAATTTTGACGTTGTAATTATAAGTTCTTAGTACTTATCTATCCATATTCATTCATTTTCAGATTAATTAATCGAAATTAACAACCCAAGGAGGACCAATCCCTAAGCAGCACGTTTATCGCCATAGAAAATTAATTAATTAGTAGATTCAAGTATTGAGTAATATTCAAGTATATTTGGGATATTAATCCATGATATCATCAAAATAAGTTAACATACGCAAATTAATTTTCTTAAAACTGTGATATTTACCATATCTAATGTGTAAATATCATCGAGTTTATAAAGTAATAAGTTGATATATTAAATAAGAATGGCACTAAATTATTCTCTCTTAAGTCAGGATACTAGACGAGTGATCACCTCCATAAGTTGGTTCATCTTAATGATACCGTTAGCGATGGCTTCTCATTTTTTTGCTAAGTTATACTATATCATGGGATTTACAATCATTGGTTGGTCGTTCGCGACACTTGGAGCCATCCAATTAGGAACAGTAATCACAAACAAAAGACTGTGGAATATCACAGGTAAGACTATCAATCAGCCAGCTGTAGCTTAGTTTAATGTATTGATTGCACAGGTCAGAAATAAGTTTCAATCTGACCTATTCATTTTTAATTTGATCACGTTTAGCTATACGTGATCGATTGATTTTTAATTTTTCCATTCTGATTTTAATTGAGGCAAATGGTTACACAGGAATTCGAAATGGAAACGGCAAAACAACAAGCATCCGATGTTTTAACTGTCGAAGACTTTGACGCAGTGGAATTTTGGGTTGGCAACGCCTTTCAAGCGGCTTACTATTATCAGCATGCATTGGGATTTGAGCCAGTGGCTTGGTCCTCCCTGAAAACTGGAAACCGAAAATATGTATCGTACGTGATGCAGCAGGGTAACGCAAAGATCATCCTTTCATCTCCCTACAGTGGAGCGACAGAACGATCAGCCCATCACTCAATGCATGGAGATGGTGTAAAGACAATCGGACTACGAGTAAGAGATGCTCAAACTGCTTGGGACAACGCGCTTGAAAGAGGAGCAAATGGTATAACCCCTCCAACTGAAATCAAGGATGAGTATGGGACTCTTCGATATTCAGTTATTTCAACTTATGGCGACGTTGTTCACAAATTTATCGAGAGAGATGGATATGATGGGATCTATATGCCTGGTTATCAACCATTCAAACCGGAAGTTGAGACGAGTCAGAAAGGAGTAGTCAGAATTGATCATATAGTGGGTAATGTCAATTGGAATCAAATGGATCCAACAGTACAGTTCTATCATCAAGTATTTGGGTTTGCTCAGTTTATCGAATTTAGTGCAGATGATATCAACACGCAATATTCAGCGTTACAATCCAAAGTTGTTAGAAGTTATAACAATCGAGTCAAAATGCCAATCAACGAGCCAGCTCCAGGCTTAAAAATGTCCCAAATTGAGGAATACATAAATTATTACCATAGCGCGGGAGTTCAGCATATTGCTCTATCATCTAACAATATCATAGAAACGGTTACACAGATGCGAGAAAAAGGTGTGGAGTTTATTAATATTCCTAAAACATACTATGAAGACTTAACTGATAGAGTTGGGGAGATTAAGGAAGACATTGAAACTTTAGCAAAGCTAGGGATACTTGTTGACCGAGATGAAAAAGGGTATTTGCTGCAATTGTTTACCAAACCGATCCAAGACCGCCCTACATTCTTCTATGAGGTAATTCAGAGGAGAGGTAGTAACGGCTTCGGAAAAGGCAACTTTCGAGCGTTGTTTGAAGCAATCGAAATTGAGCAGGCAGAACGGGGAAATCTTTAGGTCATTCAATCAATCGATTGTTGGCTCCCATTTTCCTTCGGAAGTTCAAAACCGGACAATTGATCA
>JACZSS010000413.1 GCA_022574115.1 Candidatus Heimdallarchaeota archaeon
ATTCGTGGAAATTATTCCAATGGATCTGATGGTGATAATCGAGGCACCCGTATTGAGCCAGTATAATCATGAAGCCCAAATCGAATTTAGTGTGACTGATGCCAACGGCAAAGCGGTCAGTAATGTAGAAGTTACCCTGACTTATGCCCCCGTATCGGTTGAATATCAAGATACACAGGTTCTCATCAATGGACAGACCGTATTTATCTATCTCCCACTGGATATCGGAACGCTGCAATTAAATTACCGAATTATCGATGCCAATAACAATTATCTGTTGACAGAGGGATTAGTCAACTTGGAGGTGGAAGCGGTTGGCACTACCATCAGTATCAGTTGGAATGACAGCAACGGTGATCTCGTCTTGGAGGTATTAGTGATGACTGACAACAATCTACCAGTTTTGGACCCCTTGGTTGTTCAGATTTACATCTACGATACAGATAAGGATCAATATGTATTATTTGCCACAGATTTTCTTGTGGAGGGAAGACAGAGATTTCCTATGGCAATTGTGGGTGAAACAATACTGATCCACGTGGTGGTGGAGAACAATGAGAACGTATCGGGAGGGGAGGTTAGGATACAAATCGGATTAGTAGACCACCAAACCACCTTTGGAGATTTGACAGTGTCTACCTATACTTCAACCGATCTAACTTTTCAGATGTTGGGAAATGGTAGTTTAGATCGGTATGAGGTCAGCCTGTATGTTCTGGTGTATGGCAACTGGGAACTGATGTTCACCACACTCAGCATTAACGGTTCCATTGAAGTTCGGTTGGATATCGTCCTGCCAGCAGGAGTCTATGAAATGAGATTAGAAATACCGGCCCAGGGTTGGTATAACCCCTATCAACATACTGCCTTTCTCACCATCAAAGCGTTGCTAGCAGAGATTGCAAGTGTAGGTGAAGAAGTTCTTCTCAAAGGAGAGAGCAATATCCTGATCATCCAGTTAGTGGCGGGGGACAGCTATGATTATAGTGGATCCATCGTCTATCTCTACATTGAATTGCAAGAGCAGTATGAATATCTCATGACCGGAACTGCAAATACTACCGGCCATGTAGTCTTTGAGATGTTCGTGCAGACCACTTGGCCATTAGGAGATAATATGTTCCTTTTTAAAGTACAATCAGATGATTATCTGGCAGAAAATAATGTTGAGTTGAGCTTTTCTATCCTCCAGGACGTTGGATTATTATTTGATGTGAATGGATCTCCGTCCTTAGATAATGGAGGAGAGATTGGAGTCACCTTATTTACCACCAGTGGTCAACCATTGGCAGGTGAAACAATCCAACTCTACCTCATCACTCCCTCTGGAGATATATTACTGATGGCCGGTGAAACAGATTCTGATGGATTTACCATGTTGCAAATTCCTTCCAATATCCAGCATTGGTTGGTACTCTCCAATGGGAGTGTACAAATTACACTGAGGTTGGTGTATCAGGATACCAGCGAGACTCAAGAAATGGTGGATCAAGAAGTTATTCTAATAGTACTTGTAACGAAGAAGACACTTCATGTAACAATTGATCTTACTGACAATGGATTTACGCACGGCTATGAAATCACGGTTAATATCCACGATTTATTTGGTGACATAGATCCAGCGCTGGGTAATGCCGGAAACCTTGATGTCCAGTGGGCGCTTAACACCAAAAGTGGTGCACAAATAGCGGCTGATCAAGTACTGTGGAATGAGTTTTTTGAAAACCCCACCATTTACATTACCGAGGACTTCAGTGGTACAATGGTCTTTAGGATCTTCCTGCTGCCATCGATGGATTCAATTTATCAGATGACTGAGATATTGGACTTTGAATTTGTCCGTTCCGCAATAATCCCAGAACTGATCCTTGATACCCCACGAGTGGATCTGGTGAATGAAGATATAGTAAAATTACATCTGCAGTCAAATGGGATGGTGTTGCGGGATGTGACATTAGACCTACAGGTCAATGATACCACACTCCAAGTCACCTCTGGCAATAATGGTGAGATCGTGATTTCAATCAATCACTTCTTTATTGGAGAAGGCAACTATACCTTCAGCTTCTCATCCTGTGAGAATTTTTATCTGTCACCCCACGTCTGGAACTTTGAGATTGCAATTGGGATCTTTACACCTACATTTGATTTTGATTTTGTGATAGATCCGGTTGATGGGATTTATGAATTTTATCCGGATGATATCATCAGTATCAAGCTTCATGATGATTACAGGACTGATTCGGAATATCGAATTAGTTTTGTCAATGATGATGGTGAGGTTGCAACTGAAGGGATGTATCAACTCAGTTCTGAGAGCTACATCTTAATTGAGCATGATGCCTTACTTCCTGGAAATTATCTGGTGATCGTGGAACGGGTACATGACCGTTATGACGTCATGGTCATGTCCCGGCAAATTGTCATTCAGCCCATTGAAATAACCGATGCACAGATTGTCGTGGAAGCTGATGATAGTGATCTAGTAATTTTTATCGACTATGATGAAACCTTGCTCCTTCCAGTGCGTTACAACATCATTATTGTGCTGGAGAACGGAACCAAGTTGGAATTTGTTGATCAGCTGAATGTGACTCTCCCCGACTCTATTTTCCAAGATAACGAATGGATGGATATTGAGGTACGATTTATGGGATTTTATTCGGGCGTACTGAAGCAACACTTTACCGATCCTTCGTTTAAGGATGGTAACATATTGGACTTGTTACAGGGTTTAGCGCAGAATTCTGAATCAATATTTGCTCTGATATCAATAGTTGCAGGTGTTGGTCTGATTAGTACCGTAGGTAGGAAGTTACGAAGTCCCAGCCCAGCGCTACGAAGAGACACAAAACACAAGCTGTGATTGAAAACAATGGGCTTAGATGCATCAGTATTGCTTGACTGTGATAATTACTCGATCTATGTACTCAAGATCACCAACGAGGAGCATCCATCCAGAAGCAGTTTCTTCTATCCAAGATTTGGTCCCAACGGGGTGTTAAAACCGTCCTCCTATCTGCAAAAGATTGCAGAGAATTTGGAAATTGTTAAACCGATTTTGCAGCGGTATGGTGATGCTCAGCTGCATATTATTAAACTACCCAGTAATAAAAACTATCGATCTTTGATCTTTTTCATGTCGTATGGTCCCCATGGCTCGGTGACAGACCTGTCATCCACGCAAGACATGTCGTCGACTCCGCTGAAAATGTTGGAGAATTACAAATCACTGAAACACAAAGATCTGGATGTCAGGGATCTGGCCAAACGAGGGATCATCAACTTGGATCATGGGACTGGGAAGTTATGTTTTGAGGCTGAAAATCTGTCACCGATGATAGTTAGAGAGTATGGGATGGAGATCGGGATACATGAAATCCCATGGTTGCATCGGTTTCTGGATGAATTTCCGCGAATTACGCTGCCCGTGATCCAGGGAAAGAATTTTTTGGGATTGGATCTCCACGGCAAACCGGTCTATGTTAATACCTTACGATCAGTCGGTGTGGTAGGACATCTGTACTTGTTGAAAGAAATACTGCAATCCGATCTCATACCCAATGGTCTGATCTTTGTGCTCGATGAAATTCACAAAAAGGGATGGAAACAATACGTGGGAGATGATTTTGATGACAAATTGGTCGATATAGATGATCTTGGATACAATTTATTTCATCTACTGCGGTATAACCGAGGTTTTACCTATCGCTACATCCAGCTGTTATCGGGACTCTTAGAGACCAGTGGAAGTTGGAC
>JACZSS010000414.1 GCA_022574115.1 Candidatus Heimdallarchaeota archaeon
AACAATTGGCGTCGCTGTTACTGTCTTTATGGTGTTCGCCTTATCTGGAAGAGGTCTATTTCGGGGAACTCAGAATTTCAGCGGCAATATTGAAAGTGCAATTGTGCTTTTTTCAATTGTTCTGTCAGCTGCAAGTGTTATTTTTATCGAGGCATCTTCATTCATAGTTAATCATCGGGATATGTTCACACTAATCAAAAGTGCCCCAAGCGGACCTCGAAAATTTATCCTGTCAAAGGCTATTCAGATGAATTACATCATCATTCCTGTTTTTACTCTGATGATTTTCGCTCTTTCCTTATTTGATTTTATTCAGCGTAGTTCTCTAGGCCTTTTCATATTATTCAGCATAGTTATTTTGATCACACTCATCAGTGTTTCATTGATGATTTATTTGGTTAATCCTAGCGATAATCAGGAAGATCTAACAAATTTCATTAATCTTCTTATTTTCTATGTATTTGCATTTTTCATCGCAACAATTCCGGTTGTTTTTACCATCAATGAATCAACATTAACCCCATTCAGAGTGACAGTCTATCTCTCTACGTTAATCGTAATTTCAGTTATTTCGCTGATAATAGCCATTGTTTCGCTGGACCAAATGAATTTAGAAACTTTGGACTCTAATTTTTCCCTCAAACTAAAACATGGGTTCAAAGTCTTCGTTATGTTCATAACGGGTTGGAATTTTGTGGGATTAGCTGCTCTCCCATACCTACTAATCACAGAAGATGTGATTGGATTTGCTTTTCTGACTCTCTTTTTTACTGCAAGCCTACCTCTCATATTTTGGAAGTTCCGCTTAGTAAAAATTCCCAAAGTCAAGCTTCCAGATAATATTTTGACCACGATGAGAATGATGTTTACGTATGTTGGGGGGATGCTAATAATCTCATTTATTCTATTGTTGATCATTCCATTACCTAGTCAAAGTGTTGAAACGACTCAGTTGTTTGGAATTTCGGAAGTTTCATCCATTGTCTTCATTTTACTTATCATAACCACCGTAATTTTTGAAGAAATATTTTTCAGAGGTTTTCTGCAGGATTACGCTGAACTTAAGCTAAGCAAAAATCAAGCTCTGATAATGACATCTGTTATATTTGGCATATTACACCCATTTTCACTGGTGTCATTTGTCAATGCGATCATACTGGGTGGAGTACTGGTAATGAGTAGGAGAAAATCTGATTCCCTGATGGTCCCAATCATAATACACTTGTCGTTTAATGCCATAATTTTATTGCTTGCTTCTCTCTAAAAACTCACTTGATCGAAAACCGTAATTCACCGATACCTATGACCCCACATGAGATCTGATCTCCGGATTGTAACGTAGAAACCGGATCCATGTAAAATCCTACTCCTTCGGGTGTACCCGTTAGGATAATATCTCCTGGATTGAGCGTAATGGCTTCTGTTATGAACCTGATTAGGAATTCAACATCAAATATCATATTTGACGTCGAATTTAATTGTCTTTTATCACCGTTGACGGTTAACCAAATGTCTCGATTTTTGTATTCTTTCAGTTCATCAACTGTAATTATCCACGGACCAATGGGTAGGCTCTGGTCAAACGCTTTTCCTCGTGTCCATTGCTTTTCAGACTTCTGTACGTCCCGCATAGTCAAATCATTTGCGATAGTAAATCCCAGAACATAATCTAAAGGTTGTTCTGATAATCTGACATGTGTAGCAGTTTTACCTATTACAACAGCAAGTTCTACCTCATAATCTAAATACTGTCCGTGAGATGGAAAATCTATTTCGGACATATGTGGTACTAACGAATCGGAGTATTTTGTAAATAGTATTGGCTTGTCTTCTGCTGCTTTACCTACCTCCAATACATGTTTCAAATAATTTCGACCGACACAAATAATCTTGCTTGGTCGAGCAACCGGTGGTAACCAAGTTAGATTTTCGTTGTTTAGATCGAATGAGGCTTCTAATTCTGAGATATTAAGCTCTTTCAGAAGTGCAAAATTCTCAAAACCCATGTCATTTCTTTGGATGCCTGGCACCTCACAGAATTTTCCGTCCCTAATTATTCCGTAATATTCATTGCCTTGGTAGTTAACCCGTCCAAATTTCACAAAATATCGAGTTATGGTAAAATAATAAAGGTGTGTTTGATATCCGAAATTATCGGTTGAAGAAAGATTAAATTGCTAGGCTTAAAAATTCAAAATGACTTTCCAATTAATCATAAATTTGTACTAATTCAAATGAATTAATATTCGAAATAATTTAGCTCAGGATTTAGTGGATGACAAATACCTTAATTTTGTCAGCCGATTTCGATTTGTCTAGGGGTTAAATCTGCTTGAGTATGTCTACTTGGACTCGTGATGGAAGTGAAAAGGCACAATCTTCCCAAACAATAAGAATATTGATGAAAACTCTTCAATATTTAGCTGAAGATGCAGCTAATGATGAGGCAAAAAGTAGATCGTATATCAGCACTGCTTCTGCCGTTATTAAGGGACTTTTCAAACCTTCACCAAAATTATCAAATAACGAACAGGTAAGCGTTCTATTCAATTCGATGGGCTGGAAGAATGCACAAATTAAGTTTTCCTCAGGATCAGAGGCGCAAATAATCCTTGGGTCTAACAGACATCTTGATCAAGATCAAAATTCGGAAAAAGCCCTAAAACTCCTAGTAAATACTATCTCAAAAGCACTTGGCTTTCACATTTTAGCTCGAGAAGTCGATGCTGTTGTTAGTATTGATATTTTAAGTGGACCAATATACACAATTGATCTTAAAGCGATTACCTCAACTATTCAAACTGAAGTTGATGAGATAAGACCAGCTGTTGCTCCAGCAATCAGAAAACAGCCCATTCAACGGCGAGAAAGTGCTTCTGCTCAAACTGCCAAACCTGTAGCGGTTGCTACTTCGTCAAGATCAATAGACACTAGCCAGATTTTCTTGCCCGTTCTTACTTCTAAAATGCCAATAGGCAGACTTCACCTGCTGTTACAAGATGTACTAGCTGAATTTTCTCAATCGTGGTATGGTGAAAATCCGTTGAGCTCAAATGAATCACCTGACGAGCGGGAAAATGTTATCACCCTCATGCAATTTCTTACTCAAAAAGCTGTTGAAAATGATACATCATCGGTGGATGCTGGTACTAGATTAGGAGCATTTTTTGCCCATGCAATTAAACAAACATTTCCAAATGTTGAACCTGTACTGGCTCAAGAATTAATTGATGGGGCTTCAGTAGGATCGATGATTCGTGATATCAAAGCTAGGGCATTTTGTACTTTGAATCCTGGGGAAAAATGCGGCCCGAATATTGGGGATGCCAATAGAGCCATGTGTGACTTTGCTATGGGAGTTTGGCAAGGCTGTTTGAGCGAATTGAGCGATAATTCGTATGTTTTTTCTGGATTTTATGCTGCAGGAAAACGAGACCCCTATTGTCTCATGGAATTTAATGTTGAGTAAAAGATTCTGATAATCCATGAAACTGTTTGGCGAGGCTTGGGCGCCTACTCATGCAACTTTAATATTTGCTGTACCGGAGAGGTTTGAAAACCCGATGAAAATGGGATCTATTGGTGTTGGATTTAATTTTGCTGCTGGTGTGCAAACGAAAATCGAACTTAGAGGTCGATCTAGCGATGATTTGGTATACTGGAATGGGAATTTAATTGATGGTAAAGTAAGTATAACTGCTGCGGATATTTTTAGAGAGAGACAAAATTCAGATGATTCGTATCTCATAAGTCACTCAT
>JACZSS010000415.1 GCA_022574115.1 Candidatus Heimdallarchaeota archaeon
CTAAAACCTGAGTCGTTCTTGATTAGGAGTCTGCGTAGCTCCAGTTAACTCATATTGTCAACTTTATCCAATATTACAACGGGTCAACCCACGTAATGGGTCCATTTTCAATCGGATGTCTGGCAATGATTTCAGCATGGACATCAGGCATGTAATTTTCACGAAGATCTTTCAGGATTTCTTCAACGATGAACCAACCTGTTTCAATTATTAACTCATCTTGGAAGATTTGATACATAGATTTTTCAACCTCGTAAACCTCAATAAATAATTTCTCAAGCAAATCAATATCGTCTTTTGAATCTAGTAGAAATCGAGCGTACTCCAACTCTCCCTCCTCACTAATGTCGTCAAATGGCCTTTTGATTTTCGAAGCTCTTTTCTTGAATCTTTGGACTAGCTGAATACTATCCTTTGAGCCAGAACTGCAATAGTGAATTGTGATGGACGTTTCGTCCTTTAAATCCCGTAATACCTTCTCGGCGGTCGCTTGGCTGCCAACTATAGCTGAATTTGATAATACAGAGACAAATCCACGTTGACTGAGTTTGTTAAAGTTAGAAGATGTAAACTCATATTCATTTAGATTGACAAAATCAAGCGAATGAGCATCTGCAAACCGAATTAATTCTTTTATCGCTTCCTCCTTTCCTGGAATAGCAGGAATCTCAAATCCTATCTCTTTATCAGGATACTTATCCTTTGCATATGCTGCTATGTCCCAAATAGGTTTAGCTGTGATGTTTTTAGGATGGAACCGCAATTCATCGAGTCCCGCTTCAAACAGCTGATCTATCAATCCTAAATTTTCTTTGAAAAAAATACCAGAGGTATAGAGATGGAGGTGATAATCTCGACCAAACATTTCTCGCATTTCCTTAATGTATTCCATGGTTCGCTCAGGTACTTCCATGGGATCTCCTCCCGTTATTCCAGCACCTTCTGCTAGGCAGTTATTAGATTCATCCTGTAGCATATCAAATGCGTTAGTTTCTAGGTCGATTTGACGTTCATTGACGTAAACATCATTGATTTTTTGCTTGTCTTCCGGGATTGGACAATATGCGCAACCGACTGAACAATGGCCAGTCATATAGAGGACAATTTTTTCCCCATTGATGCATTTAACACAACCTTGAGGCAATTCACCAATCCTCATTGAACCAGAAGGCCCGTATTTGATAAGCTCTCTATTCATAGTAAGGCTGGAGTTGGAAATTGTCAATTCAAAAAACGTTTACAAAAATTTCAATATTAAACAATCGATAGATTACGTAAGATTATTAGATAAATCAACGTTAACAACTCAAAATTGTAGAACATTAAAATAAGGTCTAAAGTAGGCCTTTCTTAGTTGGCTGTACTTGAAGCAGTTTTCATTATTGCCATCTTGTGGATCACGGTTATTTTCCTTTCAACGAGATACAATTTTGAAAAGAGGGGGATACTGATAGCTCCATTGATTTTGTTATGGAGAACTGATCGCTTCAAGTCTTTTTTCAAAATATTTACACGTGGTCGAGGTACTCGAATATGGAAAAAAGTTGGGAATCTCAGTGTGATAATATCATTATTTCTCTTCCTCTTTGTTCCCTCGATTCTGTTACTCAATCTCATATTAGGGGTCCTTGGTGATCCAGCCCCAATCTTCACCTCAAATCCAATTGAATTAATCACCTTAGAAACTTTCATTTTAATCAGTATCCCGCTCATCATTTCGATATTTCTTCATGAATTAGCTCATGCTGTTATGGCAACAAATGAGGATATTGAAATTGAGAAGACAGGATTGATGATAATTGTAATTTTCCTGCTTACCTTTGTAAAAGTTAGCGAAGAGAAGCTAAAAAAACTGACTAAGCTCCAAAACCTTCGAATAACTACCTCAGGACTGTTTGTTAATTTTGTTTTGTTGTTATTTTTCCTTTCATTACTATTTGCCTCCAATTCAATAGTAGATAGTATGTATCAAGACTCAAGTGGGGTGCTGGTTACCGCTGTGGAACCCGCTGGACCTGTAGCTATTGCAAATGTGCAGAGGGGAACGATAATAACCGGAGTGAAGGTTCTTGACAGTACAAACCAATTAGGATCTATCAGTATACAAAATTCAGCGGATTTACTGGCGGTGTTGAGAAATATTCCTGTTGGACAGATTATGATTTTAGAAACCAATTACGGAGAATATTCCGTCTATGGGGTTTTCGCACCGTTTGATACCTTTAAATATCCATCATCATATCTAGCAATGTCATTCGTAGACTACAGACAACCCAAGTATGATTTTCTCTCTCCATTTCTGCCGTATTTATTTGTTGCTGAGATTTTATGGTTTATTAATATCAACATTGTTTTGGGTGTCTACAATATACTTCCCTTGCCATTGAGTGATGGCATGCGAATCCTTGAGACATTGATTGCAAAATTTAGCGACGTTACCAAAACGAGGATTGAAAAAATTGCTTATGGAGTTTCGGCAGTCTTGTTAACAGGGAATGTGCTTCTCACAATTTTTTAATATCCCATATTTTGATTTTTACCCTAAATAAACAATTATTTATGAAGATCTTAGCACGAAATAAGAGAATTAACTGATGAAGATACCCCAGTGTAGTTTTTGCTCATTTCCAGCAGCATGGAAAAGGCCTACTGATGGTGATTTATTATGTGTCAAGCATTTTAATAAAAGCTTCCTTAAAAAAGTTCAGAGAACTATCAATCGGTATCAATTATTCGGTAGAGATGACAAGATTGTAGTTGGACTATCTGGTGGGAAAGATAGTGTCGTATTGCTTGATGTGCTAACAAAACTACAAAAGAAATATCCAACCACCCTACATGCATTATCGATTGATGAAGGTATCCGCAATTACAGAGAAGACGGATTGCGATTTGCAAAACTAGCTGCAGACCGAGCTGGTGTTGAACATACCATAATGTCATACAAGGATATGTTTGGCTACGACTTGGATGATGCATTAATTCTGCTCGGACCTGACCGAAAAACAGCGTGTGCAACGTGTGGACCTTTCAGGCGTAAAATATTAAATATAGGAGCCAGAGAATTAAATGCTGATAAATTGGCTACTGGTCATAATGCTGACGACGAGTCTCAGACATTCTTGATGAATATTTTCCGGGGAGATATGGTAAAATCATTACACAGTAACCCTGTACCTAAATTCAAAAACAAGGCATTTGTGAATCGTGTCAAGCCCCTAAGAAGAACGACTGAGCAAGAGATAGTGCTTTATGCGAATTTCAATAATTTACCTTATCAGGAAACTCCCTGCCCTTACGCGGTTGAAGCTTATCGAGGAAGGATCCGGGATTTATTGATGGAATATCAAGAACATGAGCCAGGAGTAATTTATGCAATATTAAATTCAGCTGATTCGCTATTTTCCATGTCAGATCTTATACCGTCAGGTGTTGAATTTGACGGAAACAAACAAATATAACAATGCAATCGATGTAAGGAACCAACTAATAGCGATTACTGTGGTTCGTGTCGGATTGTGATGAATATAGAATCTAATCAGATACCTGGAAAGTAAACATCCTCATCTTCTTGCACAGCGATTCCATCCGCAATTAATTTCTTAACCCCTGTTTCGACTCTCTCTTGTGACCAACCTAACCGCTTGATTAGGCGGGGAATAGTCATGTCAATTCCCTGGGCGATTCCTAATATCTCACTTGCATCTTCTGATAGTTCTACAGGTTTGAATAATATAATTTCCTTTTTAT
>JACZSS010000416.1 GCA_022574115.1 Candidatus Heimdallarchaeota archaeon
CATCTTCACTACTCAAACAAATTAACCTTCTGTTTCATAGCTTACAAATATTTTTGCTTGACCATGCATATTTCAGTGTAACCTAATTCGATTTATACATGAAGATAAGTAGATTCGATTTGCTAAAAAATAGATAAGTAGAAGATGTGCGGGGGATGGGATTCGAACCCACGAATTCCTAAGAAACAGGGATTTTTTAATTCGATCCATCGAATTTCCTAAACCCTGCGCCGTTGACCAGGCTGGGCGACCCCCGCAAACGGGTCAATTCTCAGTTTAAATGAAACTGGTCAATTTTAAGATGCTCCGTAAGCGATTTAAAGTTCACGTTAGAGTTCAGTTATTTTCAATACTGAGGGGCTAAAAGGCATTACACCGCGATTATTTGAATTCTTACAACCTCCATACCATCCTGCCGGGGAATGTAACTGCTCGGGTCTCCACTCAACGGTTCTTCATCAATCCAGCTCAAAACTGTGCCAGTTTGACCAAGTAGCTGCGTTGAGGAGAGTGGTTTGTCCCAAATCGCGAAGAAATCTCCCAGTGTTGGAGGCGAACCGACATACCGTTCGTCGTACTCGATGTAAACCAAATTTGGGGTATTATGAGTGTGCATCCCTTGCATGCAAATCAATGTGTCACCACTCAACTGTACTCCTATATCTGTAGGAATAACGACAAACTCGGATTCCCCAAGAGGAACTAAGTTCAGCCAAAAGGAGTACCTAGTTTGAGTATCAAGATTATGCTCCTTTAAGCATATGTCACTGATATCAATGATTCCTCCGTTATTTGCATCCTCATTTTCACCATTATTTCCATTGCCCAAGTCTAGATCGCCAGTGAATACCCCTGAGATAAGTCCCATGATTAATAATAACGCAATAACAGCAACTACTATCATATTGTATCCTCCAGAATCGGGTGTAGCAGCCTTTGCCTCGGCCTTTTGCGATGGCAGGAGGTGATCATATAATCCACCATCAGAGGTACTAGATTCTTCGCTGGGTAAAATTTCGGACTGTTTATTACGGGGCGATTTTTTCTTCGTTGTTTTTTTCTTGACCCGGCGACTCATATTCTTGGAATTTCATAAAGTAAAAAAATTCTTATGGTTGGTTACAGTGGATTTGGATATTACTGCTAAATATAATCTAGTAATTGTCTGAACTAGTTTAGTTATGATGGCAAAATCGATATAATTACATCTTCGGTATGTGTTTGAGCAATTTGATAGTCTCCAACGTAAATACCAAGGAGCTCTCCATCCACTTCGCCTTTAACAACTCCAGTTTCATTAAATAATGTGGTAGTAGATAATTCTTTGGATCATATTCCAAAAAAATCATGAATGGTTGGTAGTGGTCCATTATAATTGATACCAAATAAAACGTGCACAAAATTCTCACCACCATCAATATGCATTCCCATGTAACACTCTTCACCATCCTCGTCGAGTATGTACCCAACTCCGCTTGGAATCTCATACTGCCCACCCGCTAAACTTATCATGTAAAGGTTAAATCCATATGAAAAGAGAGTCCCATCACCATTATCATGCTGATCTGGTGTTGAGCAAACATCTGCAATATCATAGACGTTTCGATCAATATCGTTGTTAATATTATCTATACTAGAAGGTCCATTGTTATTACCTCCAAAATTAATGTTATTAGTAAAAGCACCAAACAATGCTAATCCGACAAATATAATTACGATTAAACTTACTGCCAGAAGTGAATTTGGACCACGACGGGGAACAGAAACTTCTGTAGTACCACTTGCTTTGGGCCTTAAATGGTCATAGAAGCCGGTGTTAATTGAATCGTCAACATTAGATGATTCTTCTTTTTCGCTGGGTCTTTTCTTCTTAACTCGGCGACTCATATCCTTTTATTCATTTAGCAAAAATTAATACTTACGATGGGTACACTAAATTTTTTTGCTAAAATAAAAATTTGAACCTCAAACTCTTGGCTTCTTCATACCATGTGGGTAAAGCCTGATAAAAATAAGAAAATTGAATTAGAGAATTAAAAGGAAAATATTATCCATTAAAATGCTAGATTAGAACGCTATTAGCTATTATAGTTGCAACTCGCGACATATTTCTTACTGTTCTCTTACTCTACGCCAGCGTAATCGGGATGCTCCTTCTTGACCCTCTTCGAACTCTGCACGAAGAATCATATCAAATTCCGGCTCAACTCCTTCCGGTAAATCAACAATTCCAGATAATCTTTGTTCGTTTTCAAGTTCGACAATCCCTAGAATATATGGAACTCGATCTAAATGAGTGGGTGGCGCAATATGAATGACAGTCCAGGTAAGAAGTTTACCAATTGCGTCTACGGTGGTAATATCAATTTTATCAGAGCCACAGACTCGGCACACTGGCCGGGGAGGAACCGAGATGTTTTGACACTCTTCGCAAATTGACCCGACAACGCGATTTTGATTGATTGCATCCTCATATGCTTTAACTACCCTTGTAATCTCTCTC
Organism: Candidatus Heimdallarchaeota archaeon; assembly: GCA_022574115.1. Classification (GTDB taxonomy): domain Archaea; phylum Asgardarchaeota; class Heimdallarchaeia; order Heimdallarchaeales; family Kariarchaeaceae; genus LC-2. The sequence goes on from JACZSS010000416.1 coordinate 2,504, forward strand.
ATTTAATCCCCCCGTTCAAGAATATGACATACAATCGTGCTCCCAGAGCCACCAAGATTTTGTGTCATCCCTAAACTGACATCGTCGAGTTGTCGTTTTCCAGCTATACCAGAAAGTTGTTTGAACGTCTCTACAACCTGTGAGACACCCGTGGCACCAATTGGGTGACCTTTAGCTTTCAAACCACCAGAATTATTAACGGGAAAATGACCATCTCTAGCGGTTTCTCCATCCAAAGTAACAGATCCCCCTTTCCCTTTTTCAAAGAATCCCATGTCCTCAATTGCCATTATCTCAGCAATTGTGAAACAATCATGAACTTCTGCAAAATCAATATCTTTCGGGGTTAATTTTGCCATTTCAAAGGTTTTTCGCGCAGCTACTTTGGTTGTCATAAATCCAGTTAATTCAGGCCTATCATGCAATGACATCGTATCGCTTGCCTGAGCAAACGCTCTGATCTTCACTTTCGGTCCGGAATAATTCTTGGCTTTGTCCCATGGAACCAGAATGACTGCTGCAGCACCGTCTGTGATAGGAGAACAATCGTAGAGTCTTAATGGATCAGCAATCATTAACGAGTTGATTGCTTTGTCTATGGTTATTTCCTTTCTAAATTGTGCTAGTTCGTTATCCACAGCGTGTTTATGGTTTTTTACTGCTACAGACGCTCGCATTTCCGCATTAGTCCCAAACTCTCTTTCATGAGCTCTCGCCATCATTGCAAATGCCCCCGGAAAAGTAATTCCAGATGATACCTCATAGATATCATCAGCACACATTGCCAACGCCTCTGTTACGTGAGCAGTGGGAAGATTAGTCATCTTCTCTGCGCCAACACTAAGCACAGTATCATATAATCCAGATGCGATGCCAATAATTCCATGCATGATAGCTAATCCTCCACTGGCACAGGCTGCTTCCAACCTTGTGGAGGGGGTATTCTTCATTCCCAAATAATCAGGTATTCCTGGTGCTGCATGCATCTGATGTTCAAAAACATCCGGACTCAACATGCCCGCGTAAATTGCGTCTATGCTATTATTTGTAATCTCAGCCATTTCCATAGCTTCTCCAGCTGCTGATGTAACCAGTTCTCGACTAGTAACACGACCAAGATTGCCAAATTGAGTATGACCTATTCCTACAATAGCTATTTCTTTTATGCCAAACCACCCGCTTGAAGACTATTATATTGATATAGAATTAACAAATTCCATTCTGAATTGAAATTAGGACAAAT
>JACZSS010000417.1 GCA_022574115.1 Candidatus Heimdallarchaeota archaeon
TTTATCGATTTTTCCCGTGTTGAACCAATAACCGACCCATATCAACATTATACCGATAAACTCGCTCAGATACAAAACCTCCGTATATCCTACTCTGCTCGCACCTCCGCCGATTCCGGGTAGAATTGCTCCAACGGCAATTAACACGTTGCCGATGAACCGATCATGAGCGATATCGGCATCTGCGCTTTTATCTTTGATTTGTTTCCGGTATCGAAGCGCTGAAATGATCGCGCCGCCTATTAGGAAAATAACGGCATAAGTATTTATAAACGGACTGAATCCTCGTACCCACTGCCAAGTAAAAACTTTTCCGCTGGGAAGATTCGGGTCGACCTTATCCATTTCGATTGGACTCATCAAAACAAAAACAGCTGAAACCACTACAAATAGAATCAATGCGATTGTAAGCAGCTTTGCAGTTTTAGGCTGCAGGAGAAGCCATACGGTTCCTTGTGCAAGCGGCGCTCCCCCCAACAATGCTCCGGCAATATACCAAAACCTGAAAATGAACACGTTCCATCCGAGAAGAGTGATCCAACTCTCGGCGAACGTACCCAAACCAAATATAAGTACACCCCAGCTCCACCAGAGAAGATGCATTCCTCCGAATTTGCGGTACCTTTTGTATATCAAGAGTGAAAACACTGTTGATATGATCGTAGTCAATATCGGAAGATAATGGACAAAAGTCACTTCCCTCATAACACTCCGTTTCGATAATGTAATACTATTAAATTAGTCAGAACTTAAGAAACCGGTTGTGGAAGAGTTTATGCAGTTTTTGGCATTTAGATCTCTTGATAAATGCAGGTCACTTTGACAGTAACGAAAGCCAGTCAGATTTAGAAATTTTAATCGGCTTACTCGGTTTTTTCACCATTTTTTTGCATTCAATACAACTTCTCATATGCTTTTCGGCTTCTGCAATTATCGGGTCTATCAGAGAGACTTTACCCATCTGTATCAATTGCCCCCGAATATAAGATCTATTGGCGAGTATCATGATCTCAAGAGCATCCAAGTGCTTTACTTCTCTCAACTCCTGAAGTAAATCATCCTGACTTTTAATGTCTTTTATGCTATTGCTTTTCAATTTAAATTTAGATTTCCCGCCTATTAAATTAAACTATCACTGTTTTAAACGCAAGATTAAGAGAAAGAGTTACTGAAAATTCGTTATTTTCGATTGATAACAATAAATTTATATTTGTTCATTTCAGAAGGGTCATCTTTTTTGAATTAACTTTATTGTCTGTTTTCATCAAAAGATCAACCTCATCTAGAATAATAGTTAGGACAGTTGGTTCTTCATCCAACTTTTTGCAGAATGAGTCAAAAATTAAGTCAGTTGACAGCCCAGTAATCGGTACTTCAACATTGACCGCTTCGCATAACGCTGCATAGACGCGATATGCAGTATCCACCATTTGACAGTTGATAAACGCAAATTCAAACTTAATATCAACATCTCCTGCCTTTTTGTGGAGACGATTGATCACATATTTTGTTACTACTGTCTTTCCGCCACCAGGTTTACCGTATAAGAACGCATTTGATGGAGTTCCACCCGCCATTATAGGTCCCAAGATGTTTGCTAACCCTCGTATTTCGTTACCTCGATGTGGAAGACTTGTGGGAACGTAGGTTGCTCTAAGAAAATCTCTCTCTTTGAAGATTGGCTTTTTTGGAGCATGAAACCGATCAAATATCGCATCAAGATCTACAGACTCTTTCAACTGAATATAACCCGCATGTCGCTGTGAAACGACAATTCAGAAAATAATTTTCAGTATATATTTCTTGTGCAACCTATGGAAGTTTTTGAGAACGTTGAATAAATTATAATCACTTTGAAACATGTGTTTTTTGAATACTTAAGCGAATTGATGAAAGGCACCTGTAGTCAAAAAATAGATTTCGAGTGCAAATTATTTCTTATCCTCCATTTCCTCTGTAACTTTTCGATCAATTCGAGAATTTTTTGAAAAATTTTCTTGGTTAGCGACATTTTTAGTGAATTTTTGAAAAGTTTAACTTTGTCCAAATAACTTTATTTTGGCATAACTCTTGAAAACGGCTCCAACCAAAAGAGACTAGGACAAACCGCCTTATGATTGTTGGATTTTTTACATTGAGCTTCATCGGGAACGAGAATATTTTAGTTCTTATTAATTGTTGTAAAAGTATGAAAGTTGCAGTAATTCAAATTTCACCAATATTTTTAAACAAAAAAGAAACTTGGTCAAAAATGAAGATCAAAATTACCGAAGCAATTGATTCTGGAGCTGAATTGATCACGTGGGGTGAAACATTGTTACCCGGTTACCCGCAGTGGATCTCACCTTCTGGTGGAGCCAAATTTAATGATAATGATCAGAAAGTGGCTTATGCAACATATTTAAAAAATTCTGTCCCTATGAACGATCCTATTATCAAAGAAATGCAACAGTTAGCTAAAGAAGGAAATGCCATCCTGATGGGTGGGATTGCAGAGCGAGAGGCAACTTCAGTCTATGCCACACTCATTACTGTGGGTAATGACGGAGAAGTTTGGGGCAGACATAGAAAAGTAAAACCTACATACGAAGAGAGATTAGTGTGGTCCGATGGTGATGGAAAGGGTCTCCAAGTGTTTGACACCCCAATTGGAAAATTGGGCGGACTCAACTGTTGGGAAAATTGGATCCCCTACGCAAGAGCTGCTCTTCATCGACAAGGAGAAGTGATTCATGTAGCAGTTTGGCCAGGAAATCTTGAAACGGTCGAAAACATTAGCAAGTTCATGGCGCTAGAGGGCAGATCTTGGGTCATATCCGCATCTGGGATGCTGAGTCGTAAGGATTTTTCACATCTAACGACAGAGGAATTGCCAATGAAATCCGTCATGGAAGCAAATCATGACTTCTGGCAAAATGGCGGATCAATGATTGTCAGTCCAGAAGGAAAAATTGTCGCTGGTCCTCTTGTAGAACGAGAGGGTATTATTTCAACTGTAATTGACGAAGATATAATTCTTAGGGAACGGCATAATTTTGATTATGATGGACACTATTCTCGTAAGGATATTTTCGATTTTAAAATAAGAAATTAGTAATTAACTTGCGATCACAGAATACTTGGTGAATCCTCTCAATAATGAATTCATTTGTCTCGTAGTTTCGCCAGATCCTTGTTCAAAATTAGAAAACGTCGAAAATAAATGTTGAAACAATATTCGACCTTCTGCTCTAGCTAATGGTGCACCCATGCAAAAATGGATACCCTGCCCGAATGATAAATGTTTGACATTTTTTCTGAAAACATTTAGCTTATTGGGCTCTTCATATACCTTTGGATCTCGATTGGCTGCCCCAATAATGACCGACACGAAATTTCCCTTTTGTAATTCATATCCCTCGAAATCAAAGGTATTTAGCACCAATCTACCCGTGTTTTGAACTGGGGGGTCGAATCGTAAAAGTTCTTCAACCGCGTTTGGAATCGATTTTTGATCAGAAATAATTGCTGCCAATTGATCAGGATTGGTGATAAGCGCATTTAATCCATTTGAAATCAGATTGGTGGTTGTTTCATGACCGGCAACATAGAGCAAGATAAGATTGGAGACCACTTCACTTTGGGTCAGCTTGTCTCCGTCTTCTTCAGCTTCTATTAATTTTGAAATGATGTCGGTTTGAGCTGATCCAAATCGCTTTCTATCTTCAATTAATGCATTAAGATATCTACGCATA
>JACZSS010000418.1 GCA_022574115.1 Candidatus Heimdallarchaeota archaeon
AGACACTGCTTTTACTACGGTCGTCGGTTTCTTTCCTATTTTACGGACGACTGAGGGATCACCACCAGATTTTAATTGCTTAACTAAATCACTTACGTTAATCTTTTCTGGATCTTTATCAGTATTTACTGCGTCATAAAACTCTTGTAATCTGTCAGCAGAATTGAAAAGAGTTTGAATCATCGCCTTGGTAATCGATCTTGACCCCATTAGGTGATTTTCCATTTCATGAGTCAATTTAGTTAATTGATCAAAACCCATTGTTCCTGCCATACCTTTGATAGTATGAGCGGCGCGTGCTAGATCTTTGAGCAGGGCACGATCCTTATTGTCCTTCTCAATACCGATTAGGGAAGTATTTAATAACTGAATATTTTCTTCCAACTCTGAAAGAAAAATGTCCTTGTATTCAGACATATCCTCCAATCAAATCACCTATTATTGGAGTTAATTTGGATCTTTAATTTACTTCCTTCGAACCATTGTACATTTGACTGTTATTCAAATCTCAATTTTCAATTGCATTGACGATTCCACCAATCAATTCTCGTTTGCGTAATATTTGGTCAGCATAGCCCGCCTCAATTACAGACCTATTCATTCCATAAATATCAGAATCAGTCTCATGAAGTACAATAACCTTTCCGCCAAGTTGCTTGATGACTTTACAACCATCTCGCCCATCATGACCCATACCAGTCAATATCACCCCAACCACACCCTGCTTGTAAATCTTAACAGCACTCTTGATAGCGACATCAATGGATGGTTTAACAAAATTGACCATGTCTCCGTCTGCCAATTGAATTTTAGTTGGACCGGAGGTTGTAGATTGTAATAATTCCAAATGATACCCAGCGGGTGCAATGTAAACCACCCCAGATACGACATCATCCCCATCTTCTGCCTGTTTAACATGAACTTTAGAACGGCGATTTAGCCTGTCAGCGAAAGTATGAGTAAATCCAACGGGCATATGTTGTATTAGGAGAACGGGTGGGAGGTTGGCCGGTAGTCGAGGTACAATTTCATTTAATAACTTTGGACCACCGGTAGACGTTCCAATAATAATAATTTTGTTGGCTCTACCTAATCCAGAATACTTTTCTTCTTTGAAGATTTCCTCTGTTGAGATCGGTTTCAACGATTCTGAAATTGGTTTTTGAATTACCCAAGGCGTATTAGAGGGACCAACACTAATTATTTCTTCAATGGTTTGACTTATTCTATGCATCGATTGAGTAAGACGGGTAGTGTGACTAACTGTTGAATTAACATGATTGATTTGATCCTTGAATTTTCCGAGCTTGAGTTTTGCTAATATGTGACATCTAGTTGTCAATGCAACATCTGAAAATGAAACATGACGATTCTTGATTGAAATGGTGAACCAATCAATGATTCCATAGCGTATCAAATTAGATTTGCCTTCAACAGGTTGGTGTTCGGGATTCATGACTAAGATCGGTTTTGGACGGTTGTCCATTATTTCTTTAACAATTTGAAACAGTGTCATGTCCTGTAATGATGTCGAAATGATAATTACTTTGAAATCAAGTGATTTAGCTTTAGAGATCACTTCTTGTCCCGATGTCGCTTTCCCAACAATTTCGAAATTACTGTCAGAAAGCAAAGCGGAGATAATGATTTTCATATCCTCTTGCTTAGCTTCTGCAACCAAGACCTTAATCGACAAAGATGTACAACTTGATTCAGAAATAACTGTTAATAAATTCTTTTGTGGAGCTATTTTGGAAAAAATCCGATGAATACAGTTAAATTGACCTGTTTATCCTTAACGGATGAAATATTTGCGAAATGATTCCCCGTTATTAGAACCATTGATTGTTGAGCGTACAGGACAATATCATGACGATACTGCGCCCAGGATCCTAGCGCTGTCGTCAATTTTTCATCCAACTAGGGGCCATCTTCCATGAACAAAGGAAAATCGATCGATTGCTTCTCCAATTTCATGGTAATCTAGCATCCAGCTTCTTCCACATTCTTATAGAAGCGATCGAATGATCGATTGGAGTGGTTTTCTAATTGTTTGATTTTAAAAATTTCTTTATTAGTAAGGTGATCTGTTAATTAGCTTCGAAGGTATAGGGTTTTTCAAGATCAAACAGAAAGGCCGAGGACGCCCGATTATCAAGAAAAAATCAAAATTCATCGCAACTGCAATTCCAGTCAAAACGGATAATGATATTGAAATTGCAATCAAGTCGGTCGAAGTAGAGATGAAGAAGGCCACACATAATGCTTATGCATACAGAATTGTAGATGAAAATGGAATCAGTGAGGATTGGAGCGACGACGGCGAAGTGAAAGGCTGTGCTGGACACCCGATTGTAAATATTCTACAGGCTTTCAGTGTATATAACACTTTGATAGTAGTAACGCGATACTATGGGAGGATAAAATTGGGTCCGGCAGAGCTGATACGTCAGTATAGCAATGCTGCAAAATATCTAATTCATAGCATTGGTTTGATCGAGTTAAATAAATAATCAATATGTCAGAAGAACAGCTTTAACCGGCTGAAAAAAGATGAAAATATCTGAAAATTTGGCTTCATTGGATTATCGATTGGCACAGTCGAACGCCGTTACCAAATTTCAACTAGATACTGAGTCAATATTTAAGAAGGCTGAATGATGTTATTAGATTCGAGTCTTTGCTCAAATAGACGCAATCGTAGCCAGAGTCAATTTGGAGATGGTATTTTATATCTGAATTCTAATTCTCAAATGTGTACAAAATATTCAAGACGCTTAATTATTATTTCTCTTATTGTATTGATGTTTCAAAGTTTGACAGCTTCTACAAATCGTAGGGGCAATAATTCTCTAAGTTTGTGTCAGTCAGACATAACGACCTCCAACATTAGTTTATCTAATGTTTGGTAAACCGTCGCTTGATCATTCGATTCATTTTAATTTTGTAACTTAATATTTCAAGTAGATATCTCATCAAATTTGCCAAAAGTATGACAAGAATGAAAAAAAAACTTAATCTACCTGCTTCAGTAATGCTAGCAGAGAATGTATTCTCAATCACTAACAAGTTAATCAAGAATACATCAAGGGCAATCATCAGTGTTCCGAGAAACGCCAAAGAAAGAGCGGCAATATGATATTTAATCAAAATACTAGAGTGGGGACTATCTTTTACTCGAAACAGCCTCTTCCTATACCAGCTGAGAAACGGAATAATCAAAAAAAGGGGAGCGAGAATTGTTGTAAGGATAATTTGGGTTCGCAGATATAATTTGGAAGAAAAGTTGAAGTCAGTAATTATTAGAAGGGTTAAATTGATCATAATTAAAGGGAGAGCAATGACTAATGTCACAGCAAAAATTGGGATCCTAACTTTTGAGGCTTCTTTTGACAACAAATAATAGTATATTCGTAGGGTAATAAATGGTCAGATTTGGAAACTGTATTCCCGTTTTCATTTTTTATCTCCACCAAGAGGCTTTATCCTGAATAATTTCTTCTAAATACTCAAATTGATGGGTCTCGTTTCAATTTTGTTAGGCTAAAAATTTAGATCAGGCCATATATGAATATTCAAAACCAAGTAGCCAAACTAATAAAGAATTGAAATCTTGTGGATATAGCCACCAACTGGAATAAAACTTTTAATTTAAACAGGATTCAAAAGTTGTGATGGTTCGATTCTCTTCAAAGGTTAAAGAGATTTTCGATTTAATTTTATATCACT
>JACZSS010000419.1 GCA_022574115.1 Candidatus Heimdallarchaeota archaeon
GATATAGAACTTGGATCGACGGTCCTATAGATAATAGTATCTCCTCTGAATAAGGTGGGCATCATGGAGGTTTCATCACTAGTTTCCACCGTAGTCACATGAACTTGAAATATTAGCCAAAGTAAAATGATCACCAACACCAAAATCGTTGAACCATAACTAACCACCTTGGAGGGAACTATTCTCATACATCTAATTTGGAGAACACAATCTTTTTTAAACTTAATGCTCTTCAAGTAAATGTGTCAGCAGAAGTTGTCGATCAAAGTCGAAGGCAAATCTAAAAGTATCTTCTAGTAAATTGGTTACCGTAAAATACGTGGCAAATAAGGAGCAGAGGAATCGACTTCGACGTGACATTCGTGCTTCGGATTACAAAATTAACTGAATTTTGTAAAATGGACCTTTACCAGCTAACAATATTATATAAACCCTTGTTGCAGTGGTTTTATTACGTGATTATGCAAAACGTCTCGGTTGATATCCCGAATACGCAATCGTTCGGGCAAGAAACAACAGATAAGGTAGATGATGATCGCGATCCATCAATAGTCTTATTGTCCAAAACAGCCGAGAAATTCATGAAAATGGGCCAAAAAGGCGATAAATCAAAATTTGAATTGGCAATAAAAACATTTAATGAGATATTGACCGTGGAGCAAAATTATGATATTTGGAATAACATCGGCATTTGCTTTCTAGAAATAAAACAATATGAAAATGCGGTTAATGCCTTTACGAAGGGATTGGAAATTATTAGCAAAGCGATCGAGTATAAAGACAATTTCAATATTGAACGATCTAAAATTTTGTCAAACAGAAGTGCTGCTCTGATCTTATTACAAAAAATTAGAGAGGCTATTGTAACTGCAAAATTAGCATCAAATATTAATCCAACGAATGTTGAGGCATGGCTCAATCTTGGGGTAGCATACGCAAATATAAGCAAGTTTGAAAAAGCAGTAGAAGCGTATAACGCTGCCACAATGTTACGACCGGATTATCACGATGGTTGGAAAAATAAAGGATTGGCGCAAGAACAAATGAAACAATACTCTGAAGCTGAATCTTCTTATAACCGGGCACTAGATATTGATGATACTAATGCAAATACATGGATTATAAAAGGAAACTTTCTATCCTACATTGGCAAGTTTGAAGAGGCTTTAGAAGCATATACAAATTCAATTTTAATCGATGAAACGCAATCTGTAGCATTTTCCAATAGAGGAGCATCATATTCGAACTTGAAAATGCATAACTTAGCTCTCGCTGACTATGAAAAATCTATCGAGATTGATCCAAATAACTTTCATGCGTGGAATAATAAGGGAGCTGTGCTAACTTTATTGAAAAGGTACCAAGAAGCAATTGCAGCTAGCGATAATTCGATAAAATTAAACCCAACGCTTGCAGAGGGATATTCAAATAAGGCCAATGCGTTGAACTTACTCGGGCATGTTGGAACAGCATTTACAGCTATTAACAAAGCAATTAATATTGATAATGATTTGGCAGTTGCCTGGTTGACAAAAAGCGAGATACTCGAAACAATGGATCAACATCAAGAGGCACTAAATTCTGTTGAAAGAGCAATAAAATTGAAAAAAGATTATTCAGAAGCGAAAGACTTTCTCGCTTATCTAGTAGGCAAACCACAGGTAAATAATGATATCAGAAAGATAAGCCAAGAAACATCAGTACAAATCGAGAAAAGTAGTGATACCATATTTGAAATCTTAATAAATGCAATAATTGATAAGGTAAACACAATAAAGGAATTAACCAAAACAGCTTATAAATGTCACATTAGTATTAAATATGACTATGAAATATCTAGTTGGAAACGATATATTGTAAATTTTGAATTATCGAGCCTCACGGTACCTGAAAAATTAGAATTATGGAAAAAATTGGATACACATATTAGGAATGCAATTGAGGAACAACAAAAGAAATATTCACATGATGATAAATCTTTGAAGAGAATGAGTGAGATCAATTCAAATTTATTTGTTGATGTTACATTGGAGTAGATTTTTTTGGCATTTGATCCTTATCAATTTTATGAGATAGGTTCAAAGCTTCTTGATGATCAAAATTATGATATTCCTGGTGGTTATAGAACATCTGTAAGCAGGCTATATTATGCTTCCTTCCTTTTTGTAAGGAAATTTATAGAGCAAGCTGGAATATCCATAGCGCAAGACCATCTTCAACATGAAGAAATAATTGTGTTGTTGACGGAGAAATATTCTCACCTCGGCAACCAACTGAGAAAACTTAGAGACTACAGAAATGATGCTGATTACCTGCTATTTTCAAATATTTCTAAAGCCACTGTCAGAAATTGCCTTAAAATGGCCGAACAAATTCTCACTTCGGATATTGATTTTACTCAATGATTCCAGCAGATCGAATGTTTTTTTAATGACTGCTTAGAAATCAATCAGTACAGGGGTTTGTAACTTCTTTAAATCGATGATCTCGATACTATCTTGCAAATTATTTCATCTTTGGTGGACGAGTTCATTAAACGGTTGACCGACAAGAAAGGAAATTAATATCAGCGATCGTCTCGTTGTAGGCTTTCATTTTCTTGAAGAGTATTTTGCAAAAGAATCTAGGAAATATGTGGGATAGCCAGTAAAATCATATTGAGGAGGTAAAGCATTCGTAATGCGTAATTGGCCGATCGTATTGACCTAGTCAATCAATTCTTTTTCGATCCATCATGAGGGGGCCCTTTATCCATTTTTCGATATCTAGAAGATTTTTAGGTAGATCTTGATAGATCATCGACTACTACCATAATTGTAGGAAATGACAAATTGTGAAATATAACCTAGATACCAACTGTTATATGAAATACAGCTGTTTAATCAATTGTGGGACAAGTAGACAAGGACTGGGAACTCTACCAAAATTCAATCAAATACTTGAATCATACCAATAATAGCTTCTGGGACATTTGGAAATTTCATATGGTACTAAATACTACAATGCTAACTGGTGGAATTGCGGTTATTGGTTTAATCTTGAAATATTCACCCGCTGGAGTAATTAAACTGTTTTCTTTAGTGGGAATCTCGATCCAGTAGATCTGCGCCTTAAGCTCTTTACATTTTAATTCACCCCTTTACTAATCAAACCTCATCATCGCCGCATAGATTCCGATGACGAAGCCACCAAAACCATCGTTCGTAAATTGTATTTATGCTGATCTGTCAGATCTAACAGAGTTATATGTCACTCCTGGTCACCAAACCCATCAATCCAGCTTTTTCTGCAATCACCGTGCATGGATTTTTAAAGTGTATTTTCCGATACATCATTAGCAGGTTCTTGCATCATATCGATTAATCCTTGGATGCAGATATAGTGGTGCGAAACACATTTCATTTCATAAAAAATCAACAAAAATTCAAGTACTTATTCTCACTTTACTGCTCCTTTCAGGACTAGGAGCATTGACAGCAAAATCTAATGGTGGAACTGTAGATGGTATGGTCAGACAATACAAATTGGATGGTAATCTAGATAATTCAGCAGGTCTCTATAATGATGCAAGCAAGGTGGGAAATCTATTTTACAGTTCTGATAGAAACAATAAAGCCACAGGATCATATTACCAACTATAACCCGAAGATCTTTGAGTCAACCGGAGCACTCACTTTTGGCGCAGGCGCAATTTATACGATTCCTCTGACCATTGATGG
>JACZSS010000420.1 GCA_022574115.1 Candidatus Heimdallarchaeota archaeon
ATTAATCTAATTTAGAGATTTCATAGATTTTTCGTTCGTAAATTTAGTTTTCATCTTAATTAATTTCTACACTTCCACGTGGGTACAAAATCTTATTGCTTAACTATATCCCCTGTAATACTGTGCGGGCTGTTTAATTTGAACCACCAATCTACAATTAGTTAATTCCCTCACAAGGCTTTGATGTTTTAGTTCAAAGCCCTATAGATTCGAATCCAAAAAGTTCCGTACCTTATTTAGGGACTGAACTAAAAAGATGAATCCCTGTATGGAAACCAAAATAATTATTCTGATGGTACGGGTCTTAAGAGATTTGAAACGTTCTGGAGTTCTCCATTCCCTTGTAAAAAAACTGAACCGTTTGTTTTTTGATTATATCTGCATACATTTTGTTTTATGTAATATGATTTCCTGCTTTACAGAAAGGACATATCCAATCAGAATAGTTACCCAATCCTTCTACAGAACAATCACATTGAATACAATGGCACTTCATATTAACTCAATTCATAATAACGGATTTGACATTAACAAATTCCTTTAATCCGTAATATGACAACTCTCTACCAACTCCAGAATTTTTGATACCACCAAATGGAATTCTGGGATCAGATACTAGTACATTATTCACAGAAACCATTCCAGAAAACCTCTCATCTTCATCCTTAATTAAAATAAAGCGACTATTGTTACGTAAAATATGCGTGGCAGCCTCCCAAAGTGTAAAATCTTTGGAAATTATATCTTCTGGGAAAATTTTTCGACCAATTCCCCGATATGACGTCACACTGGAATCTGGAATAGTTCTCCATATTCGATCCATCTGTAAAATGTCTTTATCCGTAAATATTCCATCATATGCACCATCAACCAATACAGGCATTGCGGTGACATCAGTCTTATCCATTAGAATTATGGTATCTCTGAGCGTTTGGCTGTCTTCAACAAATTGGACATCTGTAGACATTACTTCATGGTTTTTCAATTGCAGAAACTTAGCATTCTCGGAATGGATCAAGGTCCTGAGTATGTCCTCTGCAGTTAGGACTCCAACAAGTTTGTACTGTTCATTAATAATTGAAATATGTCTAATATTATACTTTATCATAAACTGAAAGGTGTATCCTATCGTTTCATTTAGATTAACAACTACAGCATGTTTCTTAGCATAGATTGCAATAGATTGATCTAAGAAACTAACCATAGGTTCTACTTCTCAGATGGATGATTAGTTAATTAAACTCTTTTTAATGTAAAGTCCTTAGAATTGAATTTATTTATGTAGATACGCCATTTATTGAAAATCTATAATTACCAAGAGTAATACGTCCATTCACTTTTTTGAGCCCCAAGTCGATCGTATAAATTTTTTGCTCGTTCATTCGACCGCTCGGTCATCCACTCCATACGAGGATAATTGTTTTTCACAGCATATTCCTTGGAGTGCTCCATCAAAGCTCTCCCTATACCCTTACCCCGAACTGAAGGCTCAACATACAGATCATTCAAAACTATTATTTTACCTGCGGAAAGAGTGCTCATTGCCTTGTAAAGTGTTGTAAAGCCAATCGCTTGGTTATCATAATGTGCAATAAACTGCAACCCAGTTTCCTCATGATTTTCTAATAATTCAACGAGTTTGATCAATTTCTCCTCTACAGGATATGGTTTTTTATAGAAATCGAAATAGCCTTTCATTAATCGAATTATATCCGATCTGTCTGCTATTGTCGTTTTACGAATGGATAGCAACAAGAAACGGAGGGTACAGATCTATATACCAACTTTGGTTGCTTTCTAAATTTCTTATTCACGCTTTCAGGAAAATCTTCAATTCTCATTATGCTTAAATAAAAAAGAAACAAATATCAACCGTGAAGAAATTTGGTTTATTCTACACTGATGAGTATCTGAAATACTCATTGGGACCATTGCATCCAATGAATCCAAAAAGGATTGCCGCTTCAATTTCTTTGTTAAACTATACATTACGCGATCAAGATGAATTCGCGCTGATTGCTCCGAATACGGTAGATCCTTCGGTTCTTGAGATAGCTCATTCTGTTGAGTATATCGAAACGATGAAGAAACTCTCGAATCCAGAAACCAATAGTTCTAGTGAGTTGCGTGATAAAGGTATAGCAGATTACGGAATTGGAACTAGCGATTGTCCAGTTTTTGACCATATGGCAGAAGTAGCGGAACTGATAGTTGGCAGCACATTGAAAGCTGGTGAAGAAATAATGAAAGGAACTTTTTCCAAGACGTTTGTAATGCTTGCTGGTTTACATCACGCATCGAGGGAACGTGCTTCTGGATTTTGTTATTATAATGATATTAATGTAACGATTCACCGTCTGAAAAAACTTCATCCAGGCACAAAAATCCTCTATGTTGACACGGACCTGCATGCAGGTGATGGTGTAAACTATGAATTCTTTAGGGATCCTGAAGTTCTAACATTTTCAATCCACGAATCTGGAAAGTATTTATTTCCAGGAAATTGTTTTTCAAATGAAGTTGGCTTGAAAGAAGGTGAAGGCTATGCTATCAATTTTCCAACTTTTCCCTTCACCTATGATGAATTGTATGTAGAACTATTAGAAAATTATCTTCCTCCTATCACGGAGAGCTACAATCCAGACCTAATTATCTGGCAGGCAGGTGTTGATGGGCATGCAGATGATCCGCTTGGTCATTTAATGCTTACAACGGAGACTTATTCAAAATTGGGTTTACTGATAGCTAAACTAGGTGAACAAATGGACACGCCCAAAGTGCTATCACTAGGCGGAGGGGGTTACAACCCTATTTCCGTCGCTAAATCTTGGTTTGCCGAAATTAATAGTCTAGCTGGGGTAGACCAGCTAAAAGTTGCTCCAAACGAGTGGATCGATAAATGCAGAAACGAATTAGACATTGAAATGCCAAAAAACCTCCTAGATGAACCAATTCAGATGCATAAAAAAGAAAAAGACGAAATCTTGGATGAAACTGAGGATCTGAAAGCGGAGTTTGAGAAGAATCTTTCACCATATTGGTCCTTTTAATTTGATAGTCTGGATCGATCTCAATTGAGCTCATATTGTTTTAGTATACACATGATTTGTTTCCAAATGTTTGAAGCCATATTTTTTATACATTGAATATGCGGGGTAATTTTCCTCAGTTACAGTAAGACCCAACTTTTCGAATTGAGGAGATTCCATTTTCATTTTGGAGATCACGCTCAACAATATTGACTTTCCCAACCCCTTTCCCCTGAAATCCGGCAATAACCCCATAATTGGGATAAACCCAACAGTATCATTGTGTTCTGTTACAAAGCAAAAACCGATCACCCGTTCCTTATTAATCAGAAATAAAGAATGGTTGAACAGGAATTTACCAAATCTGCCCTCAACTAAATTACCGACAAAATTTTCACATCCTACAGTTGTTTGAAATTCCGGGAATATGTGACCATCAATACTTTCACCGTTTACGGTTACAATTAAGTCAATGACTTCACTTTTCAACGACTCATTCCACGGTATCAGTTGAAAGGGCTTGGCCAAACTGGTTAGTGAAAGTTCAAATTTCTTCAAGTCTAACATTAAATCGTGGCGTACAAACTGTCGAAAGCCCTGTGATAGGAGAAATGATTGTAAATGTTGTGAAGCTCCTCCTTCATAATTTATTGACGACTCTTGTTTAAATGACTC
>JACZSS010000421.1 GCA_022574115.1 Candidatus Heimdallarchaeota archaeon
TAATTCCCTTTTTTACGATATGCTGTTATGCCATCTTCCAAGGAAAGAGAACTATTTCCTTCCATACAAGCAGCTATCAAAAAAGGTCCTGTAGTTCTATATATGTGTCTCTCGACTTGTTCAGCTGGCATTTGTAGGAAGAAAATTGTGAGATCTTAAAAAACTATGTGTAGAGTACTTTATAGATTATTATCTATCTGAAAGTAAATTTTAGAATAATATCAGAGAAAAATGGAGCAAAATAAGAAAAGAAAATAAAAACAACTGCTGTAAATACTATTAGAAGAAGTTGAGTTTTCAATGAGATTTGGTTGAAGGATTGTGTTTTAGTGGTTCTTAGATATGTTTTGACATTATTGAATAAGTGTGGAATGAACAAAATCTGGACAACAAAAAAAGTACACCATATTGATGGGATGTCTTTGAATGAGTTAAAGGAATTCGTATCCATGTAGATAAGAAAATAAGCGAAAATAACACTTAATAAAAATGATATATCCATACTTTCTAATGCAAACAATTTTAAAGATTTTTTAGCATTTAATTTTTTGCTTTTGATAATCATATATAAAATACAAATATTCCAATAAATGAATAATAGAATCCAAAAAGTAGCCCAAATAAGATGGGACTGTACTCTAACCCAAAAATTAAAGTTTTCAAAATTATTAAAATCAACCAGTATCTAATCGATTATATCTCTGAGGTAATTCCGTACATTGTCAGAAACAATTTTTGCGAAGTATTTGGCATCCTATCATCCCATTAACCAGAATTAGAACAACGGAATTACAGGGTATGAAACATAGTTATTTGTAATCAATAATGTTTATTCGAGAATCTAGTCATGGATCGAATCCACATCGAGTTTACCATCTCTCAGTTTGATCATACGATCAAAATGCTTCTGATGACGAGGATCGTGACTGACCATAATGATGCTTATTCCATCTTCTTCAACAATTTGCTTGAACAACTTAATGATTTCATTTCCTGTTCTCGTATCAAGATCTCCGGTGGGTTCATCTGCCAGTAGAATTTTGGGATTGGTCATCAGCGCTCTGCAAATACCAATTCTTTGTTGTTCGCCGCCACTTAGATCAGAAGGCAGATGTTTTTCTTTCTTTTTCAATCCGACCCGTTTTAGCAATTTTCGCGCCTTTTTTCGTCTCGTTTTGTAATTTTCGCCATTGAAAATTAGTGGAATTTCGACGTTGTCGAGAGCAGTGAGAGAATCAACTAGTAAATGCTCTTGAAAAATCATTCCAATATTATTCAAACGAAATTCTCTGACTTCAGCATCACTTAGATTACTCATATCTATCCCGTTTATAACGACTTCACCTTCAGTTTGCGTAATTAACCCAGCAATAGTATTAATTAAGGTAGTTTTACCGCTCCCAGATGGGCCAATAAGGCCTACAAATTCTCCAGGATTTATTTCCAAATCGATTTGATCTAGCGCCATAACATCTCCAGATTTTACCTGATACGTTTTATTAAGAGATTTAATTTCAACAATTGGTTGTAATTTAGTCATTTTTGACCTCCGTAAGGTTAATAACAATACTCTGATCATTCTCATCATAAGCACCGTCAAGTTTTTTTCCTTTTATTATTTCTAGAATATTCGACGGTAAGAGAATCCGGTTATTTGAACCGATCTGGACGATTAACCCTTCAGGATCATCATATCCATCACCAATAGATTTCAAAATCAACTGATTTTCTCTTTGAATAAGATCAAATAAACCACTGGTGTTATCAGCAGCTAAAACTAAATCCGGTGGAATAATAATCTGATTAAATTTGTCAATTACCAAGTTGTATTTGCCATCATCCATAGGAATTAGATCTGCTGAGGTTAAGTCATCAATTTCTGTTATTTTTCCGTCATAAATTGAAAATGTTCGATTTGCGTAATTAGCCACCAATGGATTGTGAGTAACAATTATGAAAACAATTTTTTCTGTTTTATGGATTTCCTTAAACAGCTCCATAACGACCGTGACATTCTCCGAATCCAATTCACCAGTTGGTTCATCTGCTAAGATAATATGGGGTTTGTATACTAGCGCACAGGCGAGGGCCACTCTTTGTCTTTGACCTGCACTCAACTCAGACGGAAGATGGTCTACACGATCGCCGAGACCCAATCTTTGTAGGAGCTCCAGAGACTGACTTCTTGCATCTGAAATTCCGAGAAACTTCAAAGGTAGCTCGACATTCTCACGAGCAGATAAATGATAGATTAGATTATCCATCTGGAAAATTACTCCAAATTTATCAATTCTAAATTTATCTAGTTCTGCTAGACTAAGTCCAGTTACGTCAGTAACCCGATCCTCATTGTGATGATAGAATACACTGCCGGCGCTAGGAACGTCCAACCCACTTAATATATTAAGTAAGGTAGTTTTGCCGCTCCCTGAAGGTCCGACTATTGAGATAAAATCCTCCTCGTGAATATCCATCTGGACATCCTGTAGGGCTATGGTCTCTATTCGGCCTTCGCCGTAACCTTCCTTATAAATTTTGAAAATACTTTGGCATTCTAATATTTTAGTTTTCATTTTTACACCGTCCTTAAGGTTTGAGCTGGATCAAGTTTCGCAAGCTTTGAAATCGAGTACATTATTGATACAATAGAGCTGATTACGACTAGTATAGTCATCAAAACAAAGCTAAAGATAGGAATGCTCAACTGATAAATGTTCAAAATAACTAATGTACTGAGAAATCCGAGATACATATAGGAAATAATTAACGACATCAACATACCTGTGACCAGTGATACCACAGAGATCAACAGGACTTCAGCGAAAATCAGATTTCGGATATCCTTAACTTTTGCACCAATGGCAAAATAAGTACTCAACTCCTTCTTTCGCTCAAACAAAGAAGAAGTAAGGAAGATTTGTAATCCAAGGAATGAAATTGAAAGTACCAACAACCATTCCATCGTTGTTAATCCAATAATTGCTCCAACCTTGAAACTATACTCTTCAAGAGTTTCATCAAACGTGATCACATCAATCCCAAGACTATCAGGATAGGTATCCTCAAACCAATTCAGGATCTCCTGACCAAATACAGCACTCTCGACGCCATCCGTTGTAGAAATTAATGCGAAGCTTGCATTAGTTTGACTTAGCAGAGTGAATTCATCATTGGTATTTGTTATTGTTACTGGACTTGTCAAAAACTTTTCATTCACAAGCATGACCATGGTTGCAGAATCGTCAGTACCAAGAAAATCACTTATACCGGGTATGAAGTCGACAATTCCGCTGATTTGAACTGTTGTCTGATTTCCAAATCTAAAAATTGGCAATTCGTCTCCAGTCGAATAGACTGACAGAAAGTCGGTATTTTGGCCTGCACCAAAACCTCCTCCTCGTCGACCACCTTCTCGACCACCAAAGCCGCCGCCTCCAGTGTCTGTTTGGGGATTGGCTAATGATGATGTAAACACAACATTGGCGTAATCTCCATTCTCGTTAAATGTCAGGAGGCTTTGTTTTATTTCATCCACTGTGCTATCTACGAAATAGGTATCATCCATCGTAACTACATCAAAAAAGGTGGTAGGATCGATACCAATAACCGTTGCGGGTTGAACTCCTATAGCCGTCTGAGTAGTAATTATGGAACTAACGCCTTCTATTTCAGACGAAAATTGATTTTCG
>JACZSS010000422.1 GCA_022574115.1 Candidatus Heimdallarchaeota archaeon
TACAATGGTGGATCGTACCAAATTCGCTTTAGGGAAATTTAAACAATCTGCTAATGATATTCACATCTTATTTACGGCCCATAGTATTCCGTTAGGAATGGCAAAGAACAGTGACTATAAAATTCAACTACATGAGGCTTCAGCTCTGGTTGCTGAAAGGATTGGGACTAAGAATTATAAGTTAGTCTTTCAGAGCAAAAGTGGTCCACCTCAAATCCCGTGGCTAGAACCAGATATTCTAGACTACATACATGAACTCTATAAACGTGATGTGATGGATTTTATTATTGTTCCGATCGGTTTTATTAGTGATCATATGGAAGTTATGTATGATTTAGATGTCGAAGCACAAGACCTTGTTGAAAAGTTAGGAATGACGATGGTTAGAGCTAATACTCCAGGGACTCATCCCTTATTCATTAGAATGATCCGTCAACTGATAGAAGAAAGAATGACTTCGCGTCCCAATAAGATGTTTTTAGGTACATCAGGGCCAGGTCATGATATATGTTCCGAAGGGGTTTGTGAACAAGAATCACACAATATACCTAAAAAGATACGTTGAAGGAAGTGTGTTTAAATTAGCTTAAAATTGTTATTTAAAAGTCAATTTGATTGGTGCTTTAGGTTATTGGTGAATAAAAATGATTGAACAGGAAAAGGATAAGCAACATTTCTACTCTCGCATTAGACCGAGAAGATTAAGGATTTCTCAAAATATTCAAAAACTGATAGGAGAAACCTCAGTTTCAACGTCTAATCTTATTTATCCTCTGTTTATCCGTCACGGTGAAAATCAAGAAAGGGAAATAATTTCTATGCCGGGGCAAAAACAATTTTCCGTTGACCGGTTAAAAAACGAAATAGAGGAGTTAATCGAATTAGGTATCCCAGCTGTTCTTCTGTTTGGAATTCCGAAAAAAAAGGATTGGTGTGGTTCAGATAATTTTGACAGTGAGGGGATTATTCCCACGGCGATCAAGTGTATCAAGGAGTTAACATCTGAACTGGTTGTCATAAGTGATATGTGTTTCTGCGAATATACTTCACACGGTCATTGTGGAATAATTAATACTGCAGACCATGAGTATTTCAACGAGAATTTACCTGAGGGGTACTTGCTTAATGATATTACTTTGGATTATTTAGCCAAAGCATCGTTAATACATGCTCAAGCAGGAGCTGATATGATTGCACCGAGCGGAATGTTAGATGGAATGGTCGGGTCAATAAGGGATGCTCTTGATAGGGGTGGATACGAGCATGTAGGTATCATGAGCTACGCTGCGAAATATTCAAGTTCCTTTTATGGCCCATTCAGAGAGGCTGCAGAGAGTCCTCCCTCATTTGGTAATCGAAATCAATATCAAATGGATCCAAGAAATGCCAGAGAAGCAATCAAGGAAGTAGAAATTGATATTACCGAAGGTGCAGACATAATTATGGTAAAGCCTGCCCTCCCGTATCTGGAT
Source organism: Candidatus Heimdallarchaeota archaeon (assembly GCA_022574115.1). Taxonomy (GTDB): domain Archaea; phylum Asgardarchaeota; class Heimdallarchaeia; order Heimdallarchaeales; family Kariarchaeaceae; genus LC-2. The sequence continues at coordinate 1,473 of JACZSS010000422.1, forward strand.
ATAATTTCAAATGTTAGGAAGAAATTCAATTTACCAGTAGCAGCTTATCAAGTTAGTGGTGAGTTTTCTATGATACACGCAGCAGCAGAGCGAGGTTGGATCGATTTGAAAAAAGTGGCATTGGAGTCCCTCATAAGCATAAAAAGAGCAGGGGCATCACTTATTCTTACTTATTTTGCCAAAGACTTCGCTAAATGGTCTAAGGAGCCTAATTTTTAAAAGAGGGGAGAAAGAATACAAAGCAGATTTCTTATAGCATGTCAAGGTGAACGCCCAGATGTAATACCTGTCTGGTTGATGAGACAGGCAGGGAGGTATATGCAGGAATATCAAAACATAAGAAATAATTATGATATATTGGAAATTATTAAATCACCTAATTTGGCTACAGAGGTAACATTACAGCCGATAAAAGCATACGAACTTGATGCAGCTATTATTTTTGCGGACATTCTTCCCATTTTAGAAACAATGGGCCTGAAATTAGAATTTATTGAAAATGAAGGTCCAGTTATTCATAATCCAATCCGATCTCTAGAAGACGCTGTTTCACTTGAAATCCCTGAACCTATAAATTCAATGGAATTTACATTGAAGGCAATAAAGATTAGCCGTAAGTGTCTAGATGAACGAGGTATTCCATTAATTGGATTTTCAGGAGCCCCATTTACACTCGCATATTACGCAGTTGAAGGCCGAGCGAACAAAAATAAATTAAAGTTAAAATCCATAATGTATTCTCAACCTGAAACTTGGCATATTTTAATGTCTAAACTAGCGGAATTATCGGGAAAATATTTGCTTGCACAAGCCAAAGCTGGGGCTCAGGTGTTACAAGTCTTTGATAGCTGGGCTGGAGATCTGTCTCCACAAGATTATCGAGAATATGTTAAACCCTACACACAACGTGTTTTTGAAATTGCAAAAGCAGCTAACCTTCCTTTGATTCACTTTACAACAAATACAAACGGAATGCTGACAGATATCCGGGACGCAGGGGGAGATATCATCAGTGTGGATTGGCGGATCGATATTGATAAAGCAGCAGAAATACTTGGAGATAATGTAATCCTGCAAGGAAATTTAGATCCGGCAGCGCTCTATGCTCCATGGCCTGAATTGGAAAAACGTACTCGATACATTTTAGATAAAATGATGGATAGGAAGGGCTTTATTTTTAATTTGGGCCATGGGATTCTCAAGACAACCCCTACAAAAAATGTGAAGAGAATGGTTAACTTCATTCATGAATACACTTCACGATAGTTAAGATTAGCAAAAATGTTATTTCAAAAAGAGCCTCTAGTTGCCATAGTTGGAGGGGGAATTGCAGGATTGGCCGCTGCATGGTTCTTGCAACATGCAAGAATCTCATATGTATTATTAGAAGAAAACGATTACTTGGGTGGTCTTATCCAGACATCTTACGTCGATGGAATGACGATTGAATTTGGAGCAGATGGATTTATTACCCGTAAAACTGAGGCATCTGATTTAGTTAAGCAATTGGGTTTACAGGAAGAACTAATTACACTTAATGAAACTGATGAGAGAATTTATATCTTAAGTGATGGAAAATTACATCCATTGCCGGAAGGGTTACAATTACTAGTCCCAACACGAATATGGCCGTTTATCAAATCTAAATTATTATCCCGCAAAGGGAAATTTAGCGTCCTATTAGACATATTTGCAAAATCTAAAGTATCTGCAGATGACGAATCGCTTGCTTCTTTTGTTAGAAGGAAATTTGGGGATGAAATGCTGAAAAAGCTCGCTGAACCTCTTCTAGCCGGTGTTTATAATGCTGATTCGGAAAAACTTATTATCTTAGCAACTTTCCCACAATATAGAGAATTAAAGGAGGAAAATGGAAGTTTAATCAGGGGCATGCGAAGTAAAACCAAGAATAAAAAACTGGAGTTTAATGCCAAATCTCAGTTAATTTCGTTCAAGGGCGGAATGTCGACTTTAATTGACGGTTTAAGAGAAAAACTTGATGGTAACATCATTTTAAACGCGTCTGTGGTACAAATTCAAAATAATGGAGATTATATGAAGGTGAAAACTTCATCAGGAGATGAATGTTTTTGACGGTCAGCTAGATATAGATGCTCTTTATTCTCTCGCTAGTGTCTACAATTCCCGCAACTATGTTGGTGAATTTGACCAAAAATTACCAGAAATTCTTAAAAATAATCCTGATGCAAACA
>JACZSS010000423.1 GCA_022574115.1 Candidatus Heimdallarchaeota archaeon
ACTCATAGGGAGAAGGGTATTGCAAACTCTAGGAAATGACGTCGTTGAATTAAGCCCCACTACTGCAGTATCCGTACAAGTCAGTACTGCCTTCATAACATTTTTCGCAGCTTTAGCCCTAATTCCCATTTCCGGAACACATGTTCTGGTCGCTGCATTTGTAGGCACTGGAAAAGCTTCTGGGGCAAAGGTGAATATGGATAGTGTGAAAAGAATCTCGGTTAGTGCAGTAGCAACACCATTTGCCTCTGCGCTCACGACGTTATTTATGTGGTTTGTAATTTTCGAGCCACTTTTTGGTAGGTGATAATAGTGAATAAAAAAGAACAGAAAGAAAAATTCATTGAATTAGCAAATTTGATCAAAGAATGCAGCCAGACCTTTTCAGAGGCACTAGTTGCATCCGATCACAAACAATTAGTTGACAAAATATTTAAGCTGGAGGCAAGAGGTGATGAAATCCAGATTGAGTTAGATTCTCACTATGCCCAAGAGAAAAATATTCCATACCTCGCTCTTGATCGAGCAAGACTCCTACGACGGATCGATGATACGCTTGATGAGTTTGTTCTTGCATCTCGTAACCTAAATATATTTTCAAGTTCTCTTCCGAAAGATTTCTCAACTAAAACAGCTGGTATTTCTGAGAATGTGGCTATATTGGGTAGCTATCTTAGTAAAGCAATCGAGGTAATTTTTGCGGATTTTCAAGATTGTTTGGTGTTAGTAGAAAAGATCGAAGACCTTCGTGACAAAATATTTGATGCAGTTTTTACTATTGAAGGTGAATATTTCAAAACAATCGATACCTCAAGTGGTTGGAAACCTTTCTTCTCGCTGACCGAAATTCTCAAGCGAACCGTCGCATGCGTTGTCGCTATGAAAAATACAAGTGAAGTACTGACGTTAATGGTATACAAATACGATTAATTAAAATTTTACAAGAAAATCTGCTGTACAAAATTGAAGTATTTGCGATGTATTTTCTGCTCTTGTCTTTAAACTACTGAATAATGAATTCACAAATGGAATCAAGTGCAAATAATAAATCCGGTCAATTTTCCTTTATAAAATTATCAGAAATTTCAAAAAATAGCCATGATTAATACTGCTTCGAAGGGCATATTTTGACACTTTAGGGGGTCTAATATGAGCATATCAAATTATTAGACTTTACAGGTCAGAAAGCAATAATTGAAAAACATTGAAATATATTTTTAAGTCACGGATAACTCTTAGTAATTAACGTCTAGGTCGGCGGTTTTCGGCTACATCAAAAATAGCCTTGAAAGGCGACAAAAGTGGTTGTAAACGCCGCTTAGCAACATCCTTGTGTAAAGAGGTCTAACAATGCAAGAAATCCAATCCATCTGTCATAAAATTCTCGTTGAAACACCAGGCGTCAGCCGGGTAATATTGGCTGATAAAACAGGGCTGACTCTAGTACATCTAAGTCGATTTGATTTTGATTTACGGGATGTAGAAAGTATGGGAGCGATAGCATCTGCTGTGTACTTAGCTTCAGAACAACAAGGTTACAATGTAGGCCTAGAAGTTATGACTACATTAGTCTCTGAATTTAAAGAGGGTAAAATCTTGGTTGCATCCTGCGGTAACGCTGTCTTATGCTTAATTACAGATAACGACGTGGCTTTGGGTATGGCTAGAATGACAACAAATCAAGCTGCCCAGGGCATTGAAAATCTTCTCGACGAGCTAATTGGTGAAGATTTTGACGAACTTGACTCCCTTGATGCTCAACCAGTCATTCCCATCCAAGGAGCTGAAACATCTCCTGCTGAAGACGAATTTCTTTCCGATCTTCAAAGCGCACTTCGAGAACTTGAAAATTTCTAATAAATTTCACGTCACATCATCGTCTTCGAACAAACAAATTTTAAACGTTATAATCATAGATTATAGACCACAAGATGAGATAATGTCACCACTACTCAATTGAATTATGTTATTCTTTCGAGCTACTTTTGAAATTGCAAGTTCAAAACCCATAATGGATATGGTATTACCTGAAATCACTTGGCGATAAATGGTCAGTCTGGGAAATTATTTGAACATAAACGAAATTTAGTCTATCATTTTAAATGATGACATGGGTATGTACAAATGAACTGATGAGTAATGAAACCATAGTTGATACGGATAAAATTTATTCTACTGGACTTCCACCATTGGACCAAAGACTCGGTGGAGCCACAAGTGAACAGTTTGGGATTCCGGGTGGTTCTCTAGTACTAGTACTGACACCTCCTGAAAGTAATTTATCCACATTGTTTGCCCAAAGGGTGCTGATTAACCTATTAGAACTTAATGAGAACTCTATTGTCTATTACATCCATTCTAGCAGGCCTCAGCACATTGTTAGAAAAGAATTCAAGGCATACAACTGGGACATTGATAAGTATATTCAGCAGGAAAGATTTCAATTTATTGACATGTGGCACATCACTAGTTCACATGTGGCTTCATCTTCACGAATCGGTCAAATAGATATTAGACGGAAAACCTACCTGAAAGACACGTACAGGAAAATTGTTCAGGTGAGGGAAAATTCTAACTCGCCTTGTTTTACGGTAGTCGATAATTTATTATGGCTCAAAGAGGAAGAATTTGATTTGCAGGCTTCTAAGATTTTGGACTTCTTTAAGCAGATTACAGATTTGATTCAGAGAATTGGTGGTGTTCACTTTTTGATCCTTCCAGTGGGGATCTTATCTAAAACGGCTGAAAATATGATCAGTAGTACTGTTTCTGGTATTATTGAATTTGACCGACAGACTTTGGGAAACAGGAAACAAGATACTATTGCAATTGTCAAAATGATGGGCGTTGCATATAAATCTGAGATATTGGATATCACACCGGATGAGGTTGATGGACTACGAATTGAATCCACAGGTAAAATTTAATTTAGATTTTCTTTTTTCTTTACCCCGTATTATAAATCAATTTAAATCATTGATCGTTGTTATGGTAATATAATGGATTCGAGGCCTTATCTTCCCGATCAATCAGAAGATATCAGGAATTTGGATCCAAATGATCCTGAGAGTAGTGATAAGAAGCTTTTAGCAATTTTAGGAGAATACAAGGATCTCTTGGAATTTCAAGCTGAGGAACGAAACCAGCTGTTAAATCAAGTAGAAACCTTAACTGAGAAAACCGACGATATTAATCATATTGATAATAAACTCGAATCCTTAGTAAGTCTCCTCGCTGATATTAAAAACCAGATTAGTGCTTTATCCAATGCGGTGCCGAGTAAAATCGTACCAGATGAGCTATCCAAAGTCGCATCAACCATTCCTTCGGTTGAAAAATATATCCCCAAATCAGCTGTTCTAGCAAGTGAGGATGATATTAACTCTTTATCGGATGATATCCTGACTGAAGCTGATAATCTTGAAAATGACGTAGTCTCGCTTCAAGATCTCATTGATACAAAAGTGGAGGAGCTGAAAGAGAAGGATTTGTTCATTGAAACACAAAATCAGAAACTAGAAGGAGTTACAGACGAAAAGGAGCGATTAGCTCTTCAATTAGAAAGCATGAATTCAGTAATCGGTTCCTGGCAAGGTCAGTTAAACCTATTACAGAAACTTGCTGCCAGTGATCCACGATACAAAGTCATAGGCTCC
>JACZSS010000424.1 GCA_022574115.1 Candidatus Heimdallarchaeota archaeon
AGCCATTTTGAAAAAATGATCGTATTCGATATTATCGACCATCGTCAAAGGACAGTGGCAATCTATAGTATAAATAATAAACTATAACGATCGTTACTGATCGATCATATGTATTTGCAAATCGTAATGCGAAAAATATAGCTTATTACTATCGGTTAGGGAGATGAATTACGACTTAAGGAAGAGCTTACTTTGCTTGTATCAAAGCTGCAATCTCACCCCACGTTTCTTCTTTAGCATGTTTTCCAAAAATCAAAAGCGACACAAACCGAAAGTAGTCCGATTTTTCTACCCAGCTTCCCTTCCACTCATCTACAAATTTTGACTGATTTTGATTCAGCTCAGATGAAAACATAGCGGATTTATCTTTGATATTTTCAAGGTCCTGTGAACTGAGCTTGTCAAATTCCTTCAGCATGCTCATAATTGTGATATAGAATGAGAGAAGTTCAATCGACCAAAGATCTGGAGTAGCTGATTTCAATAGGTCAGAAATTATTCTTGAGGCTTTGTGAAGGATTTGACTCCTTGTTGCATTTTCTGACAAATTAAATGCTAAGAGAAGCTTGGGTGCATATCTTGATGATGATTGTTCATCGCTGCTCATTATGGTAAGAAGTGATCCTATTGCTGTGCAGGCAAGTCGGAAGACTTTGTCCGGTTTTGGATCGCCGATAATAATTACTTGTTGTAGCGCGTCAAATAGGAGTGTTGCCTCATAATCCTCTCCCCCAAAGCCATATGCATAGTTGGCTGCTAGTATAATCTCGACATACAACTGGATCGGAACGACGGAATTCTCTTCTCTCGCTTTTCGTATCAACGAGATGGCTTTACGAGTTAGATCTTCAATATTCGACTCATCTTGCTTTTCCCAAACCTCTTCGAGCTCTTGAACCGGATCCATATTCTAAATTTAGCAACAACTTCATATTCTTAGCACTTGTGAAAAATTATTGTACTTTTGAAGAAATTTGATGCCGATTTCGAGCGGTGATGCCTAAATTCTATCTAGGTCATCTTCATGCAGAGAGATCGGATCAATTCTGCCTTTGACTTTTGGATCAATCAGTATTATATTACAAAAAGGACATACGGCTGTTCCAATATGATGACCGAAAATTCTGTGACAATTTTGACAATGAAGCGAGATAGGCCAATTATTCATTTTATTATCTGTTCTCGCAAGATTATCCCACATCTCTGTAACCGAAGAAGCTCTCTTGTCTAATGATCGTGCAGTTTCAAACTTAAACTTACCAGCTTTGATGATCCCCCTTCCATTGGAACCACCTGAGTAATCGATCGAATTAATTTCCTCGTATGGAATGTCATAGGTCTCCCACCCTTCTTCGGTGTGCCGAATAACGGTAAGGATTTCATCTTTGTCATCAAATTTGTACCAGGATTCATAGTAATAGATCCATCCCCAAAGATAAAACTTCCATCCGCTCAATCCAATGATGAGTAACACTGATATCACTTTCAGGACAAGAGTGAGACTTGTCGGGAAATTTATTATATCCAATAATGCAAATAAACCTATAATTGACATGAAAATGATAAAACTTGCAATCACTGTGGTTTGAAGAATTTCAGCCGAGGATGAATCCTTAAGATTCCCTTTTTTATTCCAGTAAATCGCGTGTTTGATCAAATCCTGAATTTCTATTGAAGCATTCAGCTGTTTCAGGTCAGCTTGGCTCGGCTCACGCCACATGGTCAATTCATATCATCCATCAATAAAAAATAGATCAATCCAAGATTAAGATATGTGGAAATATGGAGCAGATTATAACTAAACTAAGATTTCCCGTGACGGAATAAGTGTGAAATTAGTTTGATCAAATGTATTATTTTACGAGTTTGTCAACACTCGGTGACTAAAATAGGGCTACATTGAAAAACCTGTAAGTACGATTAAGGTTAGGGATGAAATCAGGGGATCGAAAATGAAGTCGCCATTACAAAAGATTCACTCAATAGTTCTATTCTATGGGTTATTGGTGTTGAGTTCACCTGTACTTGCAGATGGTGGTTCGGCAAGTGCCTCCGAAACGCCTGGTTTTTCCACCATAATTACTCTTGCAGCTATTGGGCTGATTGCATTTGTTGCGCCGCGATTTAAGAAAGATAAAGTCGATTCTGAAAATAAGTGATCCGAAGGGTTTAAGATATCGATGACTTGAGACTAGATTACCTCATTCCGTAGTGGACAATTAGGGTTAGTCAATTTTCGTTAACGCGTGTACCAACTTCAACCATTTGAGTGTGCAATCTTTTTCGATTGATTGCTTAACAATTTATTACCTGATAAACTAATTAGATTCGATTGCTTAAGAATCAAACTCTGCGCGTCTTCATTATTGTTCTAATTACTTTCTACCTAGTCTTAACCTCGATTACCATAACCCCGACTCTACAATCTTTTGCATCATCAACGGAAGGTTCAAGAATTCTAACCTCTAGTAATTTAGGATACACTGATAAAAGCAGAATCGTCAACGGAGGGGTTATGATTTGGTCCGAAACTGATCTAAAAGTTTCGTCGGAATTATCAAAAATTATGGATTTTTCCAGGTTATCAGGTGGACTTTACAAGACGAATGGAAACTATGCAATCCCTGAAAATGCGAAAATTAAGGCACTTTTTAATAATAACAAAATTCAGCTTAGCCAATTAAAAAGTAATAATATAGGGTTTCTCGAAAACTCCGACAATTCGTTTCAATTGTCCAATTTCAGGAGTTTGATGAATCTTGATCCCCTGTATGATCAAAATGACTTTGGTGATGATGTTATTGTGGCAGTAGTTGATACTGGGGTGGATCCGGATCATCCAGCTATGACTGGTAAAGTATTTGCAGCTGAAAGCTTCGTAACCACACAACTCGAGTATCCAGCAAATGAAAATTCAATAGATTCCTTTGGTCATGGAACGGCTGTTTCCTCTATCATAGCTGGATCTCATTTAAATTATCGTGGAATTGCGCCAGAGACCAAAATTGTCAGCGCAAAGGTTGGGGATAAGGATGGAATAATTACTTCCAGTGGATTGTTGGCAGCAATCGACTGGATTTTAACAATCGATGAGGTGGATATTATTAATTTTTCGCTAGGTGAGCCCGAGGAAGGACCCGAGCTTGATGTATTGGAAATTGCGATTAATGAAGCGGTAAAAATGGGAAAAATAGTTATTTCAAGTGCCGGTAATGCTGCTGTTAGTGGTTTGTCCTCCTACGAACCTTTCTCCCTAAGCTCTCCTGGCAGTGCGCCTGAAGCTATCAGTATTGGATCCATCTCGTTTGGGGGTACAATTTCCTCATTTTCATCTGAAGGTCCATCGATGAACTGGGAAGCGAAACCTGATTTTGTGGCCCCTGGTCAATCAATTCGAATAGCAAAATTAATGACTAATTACAATTGTGGAGTAGAATCCTCAGAAAGTTGTTTTAGTTCACTAAGTGGAACTTCGTTTTCGACACCTGTTGTTGCAGGCGCGGTTTCATTACTCGTATCGAGTTTGAAGAGGCAAAATATTACCTATACACCAGGAACCGTGAAGGCCGCAATGCATATAACCGCAGACTCACTGGGGATTTATTGGAGTGAGCAGGGTTCCGGATTACCAAACATTGGCAATGCAACCGC